>NZ_WHTD01000127.1 GCF_009379765.1 Actinophytocola sp.
CGGTATGCAACAATCGCATCTACGAAGTGCCCTTTCGGCTATGGGTATCGGGGTATCAGCAACTCCGATTCTCCCAGGTCAAAGGGCACTTCTGCTGTCACGACACACTCCCGGTGACAATCCGCGCGGTGGATCCAGGCGGAGCCACCGCCGGTGGCCTCCAGGTGATCGGCGAAGGGTTCTCAGCGAGCGAACGTGCGGCGGCTGAAACACTTGCAGGACAAGGTAGAAATGTTGTCCTGCGCGCGGCCGATCCGGCAGCTGGCCGGACATCAGATCTACTCCTCGATGGTATCGCGTACGATGTGTACTCGCCTACGACAGGCAACGTTGCCCGTATCGTCAGCGCCATCGCTGCCAAGGGCTCCCAGGTTCGTGGAGGAGGTGTCGTGCTTGACCTCAGTAAGTCGCCGCTGACAACTGCCGACGTCGGAAACCTACTAGCACGAGTTCGAGGCGTCACCGACCAGATTTCTGACATCATCATACTTGGCGGCTGAGATGGCTAAGTTTCTATGCGTATGTGGTCATTCGATCTCAACGAGCGGATTGATACCAAACCCGGACGAGTGGCGAATTCTGTCCGACGTTGATTTCGACGCATTTAGCGGTCGAGTAGATATTGAAGATCTCTATACGCAATCAACAATTATGTACCGTTGCCCGGAGAGTGGTCATTTGTGGATCTTCTGGAATGGATTCGAGAGTAACCCGATTTTGTACTCTCCGTCTCCCTTGCCAAAGGGATGGGCGACCTAGCGATCTGGATATCTGAATGTGTCAAGGGTCCAGCGCCCCTCGTCGGCTTGGAGCACCATTCGTCTCAGTCGTTCGACTAGTACTACGGGGCTAGATCATTAGCGCTTGGAGGTGGAGTCGGCGCCGGACATGGACTCGACGGGCTTCGGCCTGGTGTCGACGGCGCCAGACTGACCAGTGCAGGCCGTGGGCGATGGCGTGTTCGTTGCGGGGAATGAGGTTGAGGAGTCGGCGGATCTCGGCGAGGGTGAGCGCGATCAGGCGTCGATGGATGCATGGCGCGGTTTCTGGTCCGGTTTTCTTAGGGGCCGCCTGGTGGCTGTCTCCGACACCCTTCGGGAGCGGCGGCGGGCACGAGCCGCCGCACGGTTCGCCAGGCAGTACGCAGGCAAGCGCGATGAGCACGGCGGACATGGCCACGCATCGGCGGCATGACGGTCCGCGCTGCTGGCTGTCCATATCTGCCCAACGCACCTGACATCGCAGATGGTGAGCGAAGCGAACAATTCAGCACCGCGCGTCGGCGACCGCTGCGTCCAGCATCACGGCCCACTGGCGGAGCACCCGCGCCCGCCGCCGGCTGTCGTCGGAGAGCAGGTTGGCCAGGCCCAGGCCGCGGGCCATGTCCAGGGTCGCCTGCACCGCCTCGCGCACGCCGGGCACGGACTCGTCCACGCCGAGCAGCTCCAGCGCCACCCGGTGGGTTTCTCGGCCGACATGGGCCTCCAGACCGACCACGCGGTCCCGCAGCCGATCGTCCGAGGACGCGGCCACCCACAGGTGGATGGCCGCGCGGAACACCGGTCCGGTGTAGATGTGCTCCACCATGTCGACCACGGCCTGGGTGCGGCCGGGGCCGGTGGGCAGGTCGGCGGCGTGCGACCGGAGCAGCGCCAGCCGCTCCTCGGACACGAACTCCACGGCCGAGGTCACCAGGTCCTCGCGGGTCGGGAAGTGGTGCTGGGCGGCACCACGCGACACCCCGGCCCGCTCGGCCACGACCGCGACCGTGCTGCCCGACCAGCCCAGCTCGGCCAGGCACTCGATCGCCGCCTCCAGGAGCCGCCGCCGCGTCGCGCGGCTGCGGTCCTGCTGCGGCTCGCGCAGAACCTCGGTCATCAGTACGACTTGGGCAGGCCCAGGGTGTTCTGGGCGACGAAGTTGAGGATCATCTCCCGGCTCACCGGCGCGATCCGGTTCGCCCGCGCCGCGGCGACCAGCGCGCCGAGGCCGTACTCGGCGGTGAGCCCGTTCCCACCGTGCACCTGGACCGCCGTGTCCACCGCCTTGATCGACGCCTCGGCGGCCGCGTACTTCGCCATGTTGGCCGACTCGCCGGCACCCATGTCGTCACCCGCCTCGTAGAGCGCGGCGGCCTTCTGCGTCATCACCTTTGCGAGCTCCAGCTCGATCTTGGCCTCGGCCAGCGGGTGCGCGACACCCTGGTGCGCGCCGATCGGCGTGCTCCACACCTGCCGCGTCTTTGTGTACTCGACCGCCTTGTCCAGCGCGTACCGGCCCATGCCGATGGCGAACGACGCGGCCATGATCCGCTCCGGGTTGAGCCCGGCGAACAGCTGCATCAGCGCCGCGTCCTGCGAGCCGACCAGCGCGTCCGATGGCAGCTTCACGTCGTCGAGGAACAGCATGAACTGCTTGTCCGGCGAGACGATGTCCATCTCGATCGGCTGGTACTCGAAGCCGGGCGCGTCGGTCGGCACGATGAACAGCGCGGGCTTGAGCCGGCCCGTCCTCGCGTCCTCGGTGCGCCCGACCACCATCACCGCGGCGGCCTCGTCCACCCCGGAGATGAACACCTTCCGTCCACTGAGGACCCAGCCGGTACCGGAGCCGTCGTGGCGGGCGGTGGTGGTGAGCTTGTGCGCGTTGGAGCCGGCATCCGGCTCGGTGATCGCGAACGCCATCCGCAGCGAGCCGTCGGCGAAGCGCGGCAGCCAGGTCTGCTTCTGCTCGTCGGTGCCGTACCGGCTGATGATCGTGGCGCAGATGGCCGGCGACACGACCATCAGCAGCAGCCCGCAGCCGGCGGCGGCGAGCTCCTCGGCCACCGCGGCCAGGTCGCCGATGTCGCCGCCCCCGCCGCCGTACTCCTCCGGCACGTTGACCCCCAGGTAGCCGAGCTTGCCGGCCTCGTCCCACAGCTCGCTGGTCTTCTCGCCGCTGCGGGCCTTCTTCTGGAACCACTCACCGCCGTAGCGCTTGCCGAGGTCGGCGACCGCCTTCCGCAGTGCCTGACGCTCGTCGGACTCGGTGAACGCGTTCATGACTGTGCCTCCGTTCGCTCCACTCACGACTCCTCACGGCTCACGACGGCGAGGACGCGGCCGACCTCGACCTGGTCTCCCGCGGCGACGCCGAGCTCGGTGAGCACGCCGTCGGCCGGGGCGTTGACCTGGTGCTGCATCTTCATGGCTTCCAGCCACAGCAAGGGTTGCCCGCTCGTCACCCGGTCCCCGACCGCCGCGGCCACCCGCACGACGGTGCCGGGCATCGGCGCGAGCAGCGAGCCCGCCGCCACCTGGGTGGCCGGGTCGGCGAACCGCTCCACCGGCACGAGCGACACCGAGCCGAGCGGTGAGTCCACACAGGACAGTCCGGGGTAGCTCGACACGGCGAAGCGGCGGCGCAGGCCGGTGACGTCGAGGACCACCGTGTCGGGGGTCACCTCGACGAGCCGGACGCCGGCCAGTCCCTCGGCGTCCAAGCCGTCGCGGGTGAGCCGGTAACGCACCTCGTGCTCGGTCCCGCCGACGGTGAAGCGTTTGCGCTGCGGCTGGGCGACGACGTTGCGCCACCCGCTCGGGATCCGGCCTTGCACCCGGGCGCTCGCCCGGTTCGCGGCCGCCGCGGAAAGCGCGGCGGCCAGCGCCGACAGCTGCACGGTCTCCTCGGCCGCCAGCGGGGCGGCGAGCGTGTCGAGGCCGTGCCGGTCGAAGAACGCGGTGTCGGTGTCCCCGGCCAGGAACGCGGGGTGGGTGAGGACGCGCACGAGCAGGTCGCGGTTGGTGGTGACGCCGTGCGCCTTCGCCCGGGTGAGCGCCGCGGCCAGCGCGCGGGCGGCCACGTCCCGGGTCGGTGCCAGCGAGATCACCTTGGCCAGCATCGGGTCGTAGTGCGGGCTGACCACGTCACCGCTCACGACGCCGGAGTCGAGCCGGATGCCCGTGCCCAGCGGCACGGAGAACTCCGTGGCGACGCCGGGAACCTCGAACCGGTGCAGCGTGCCGCTGTGCGGGCGCCAGTCCGCGGCGGGGTCCTCCGCGTAGAGCCGGACCTCGATCGCGTGGCCCTGCGACGGCGGCGGCCCGGCCGGCAGCGGCCTGCCCTCCGCGACGCCGACCTGCAGGCCGACGAGGTCCAGGCCGGTGACGCACTCGGTGACCGGGTGCTCGACCTGCAGCCGGGTGTTCATCTCGAGGAAGTAGAACCGGCCGTCGTCGTCGGCGAGGAACTCCACGGTGCCGGCGCCGACGTAGCCGATGGCCTTGGCCGCGTTGCGCGCCGCGGCGAACAGCTCGTCGCGCATTCCCGGGACCCGCTCGACCAGCGGTGACGGCGACTCCTCGACGATCTTCTGGTGCCGGCGCTGGATCGAGCACTCCCGCTCGCCCACCGCCCACACGGTGCCGTGCGCGTCGCACATCACCTGGACCTCGATGTGCCTACCGGTCGCGAGGTACGGCTCGCAGAACACCGTGCCGTCGCCGAATGCCGACGCCGCCTCCGACCGCGCACCCTCCATCTGGGACGCCAGCTCGTCGAGCGAGCGGACCACCCGCATGCCCCGGCCACCACCACCGGCGGACGCCTTCACCAGCACCGGCAGGTCCGCCGCGGTGATCGACGCCGGGTCCAGCTCGGCCAGCACCGGCACGCCCGCGTCGGCCATGAGCCGCTTGGACTCGATCTTCGAGCCCATCTGCTCGACGGCCTCCGGCGGCGGGCCCACCCAGGTGAGCCCGGCGTCGAGCACCGCGCGGGCGAACGCCGCGTTCTCCGACAGGAAGCCGTAGCCGGGATGGATCGCGTCCGCGCCCGCTCCCAGCGCGGCGGCGATCAGCAGGTCGGACCGCAGGTAGGTGTCCGCGGGCGCGGTGCCGGGCAGGTGCACCGCCGCGTCGGCCTCCCGCACGTGCGGCGCACCCGCGTCCGCGTCGGAGTGGACGGCGACGGTGGAGATGCCGAGCGTGCGGCAGGTGCGGAGCACCCGGCGGGCGATCTCACCCCGGTTGGCGACGAGCAGCGTGGTGATCACGGCCGTCACATCCGGAAGACGCCGAAGCCGCCGGCGCCGCTGATCGGTCCGTTGTGGATGGTCGAGAGACTGATGCCGAGCACGGTCCGGGTGTCCCGCGGGTCGATGATGCCGTCGTCGTAGAGCATGCCGGACAGGAACATCGGCAGGGACTCGGCCTCGATCTGATTCTCCACCATCGCGCGCATGGCCAGGTCCTGCTCCTCGCTGTACTCCTGGCCGCGGCTCGCCGCCGCCTGCCGGGCCACGATGGACAGCACGCCGGCGAGCTGCTGCGGGCCCATCACCGCGGACTTGGCGCTGGGCCAGGCGAACAGGAACCGCGGGTCGTAGGCCCGGCCGCACATGCCGTAGTGCCCGGCGCCGTAGGAGGCGCCCATGAGGACCGAGATGTGCGGGACCTTCGAGTTGGACACGGCGTTGATCATCATGGCGCCGTGCTTGATGATGCCGCCCTGCTCGTAGGACTTGCCGACCATGTAGCCGGTGGTGTTGTGCAGGAACAGCAGCGGCGTGTCGACCTGGTTGGCCAGCTGGATGAACTGCGCGGCCTTCTGCGACTCCTCGCTGAACAGCACGCCGCGCGCGTTGGCCAGGATGCCGACCGGGTAGCCGTGGACCTGCGCCCAGCCGGTGACGAGGCTGGCGCCGTACAAGGGCTTGAACTCGTCGAAGTCCGAGCCGTCGGCCACCCGGGCGATCACCTCGCGCGGGTCGAACGGCACCTTGAGGTCGGTCGGCACGATGCCGAGCAGGTCCTCGGGGTCGTGCTCGGGCTCGGCGTAGCCGGCCACCGGCTCGGGCCCGTGCTTGCGCCAGTTCAGCCGGGCGACGATCCGCCGGCCGATGCGGATCGCGTCCTCCTCGTCGACCGCGAGGTAGTCGGCGAGGCCCGAGGTGCGGGCGTGCATCTCGGCGCCGCCCAGTGACTCGTCGTCGGACTCCTCGCCGGTGGCCATCTTCACGAGCGGCGGGCCGCCGAGGAACACCTTGGCGCGTTCCTTGACCATCACCACGTAGTCCGACATGCCCGGCAGGTAGGCGCCGCCCGCGGTGGAGTTGCCGAACACGAGCGCGACGGTCGGGGTCCGCGCGGCCGAGGCGCGGGTGAGGTCGCGGAAGATCCGCCCGCCCGGGATGAAGATCTCCTTCTGGGTCGGCAGGTCCGCGCCGCCGGACTCGACGAGGTTGATCGTGGGGAGCCGGTTCTGCGCGGCGATGTCGGCGGCCCGGTAGGACTTCTTGGCCGTCCACGGGTTGCTGGCGCCGCCCTTGACGGTGGGGTCGCTGCCGCAGACCAGGCACTCGACGCCCTCGACCACGCCGATGCCGGTGACCACGCTGGCGCCGACCTTGTAGTCGCTGCCCCATGCCGCGAGCGGGGAGAGCTCGAGGAACGGCGAGTCCGGGTCGAGCAGCATCTCGACGCGCTCGCGCACCAGCATCTTGCCGCGCTTTCGGTGCCGGTCGACGTACTTGTCCCCGCCGCCCGCCACCGCCTTGGCGTGCTCCGTCTCGATCTCCGCGAGCTTGGCGAGCATGGCGTCGCGGTTGGCCGCGTGGTCGGCGGCCTTCGTGTCCACCGTGGACTGAAGAGTCGTCATGCTGTGCTCATTGGTTCGCTTCGTTCCTCCGCTACTCGCCGTCTTCCCTCGTCGCGTGCTCGGCGCTGGCGCGCCTGCGCGCGCTCCTCAGTCCAGACGGCGAACGCTCCGTCACTCCCGCTCACGTATACCCCAACACTTTCGCGGCCAGGCCGGTGAGGATCTCGGTGGTGCCGCCGCCGATGCCGAGGATCCGGACGTCCCGGTAGTGGCGCTCCACCTCGGACTCCCGCATGTAGCCGAGGCCGCCGTGCAGCTGGACCGCCTCGTTGACGACCCACTCACCGGCCTCGACCGCGGTGTTCTTGGCGAAGCAGGCCTCGGCGACCATCGGCTCGCCCGCGGCGTACCGGACGGCGACGTCGTGGGTGTAGGTGCGGGCAACGTCGACCCGGCGGGCCATCTCGGTGAGCTTGTGCTGCACGACCTGGCGCGAGATCAGCGGCCGGCCGAACGTCTCACGCAGCCGGCACCACTCGACGGTCAGGTCGAGCGCGCGCTGCGCGGTGGCGTAGGCCTGCACGGCGAGCGCGAGCCGCTCGGTGACGAAGTGGGTGGCAACCTGGGCGAACCCCTCGCCCTCCCGCCCCACGAGGTTCTCGGCGGGGACCCGTACGTCCACGTAGGACAGCTCGGCGGTGTCCGAGCAGAGCCAGCCCATCTTGTCGAGCTTGCGGGTGACCGTGAAGCCGGGCGTGCCGCGCTCGACGACCAGCAGCGACAGGCCGTGCGCGCCGGCCTGGTCGGGACCCTCGCCGGTGCGGACGACCGTCGTGACGAAGTCGGCACGGCAGCCGGAGGTGATGAACGTCTTGGCGCCGTTGACGACGTAGTGGTCGCCGTCCCCCCCGGAAGAAATACGCTTCGCGCTGGTGCGCACGCTCGCGACATCGGAGCCGCCGTCGGGCTCGGTGACCGCGAGCGAGCCGATCAGCTCGCCGGCGAGCGTCGGCTTCACCCAGCGCTCGATCTGCGCGGGATCGCCGGCGCTGGCGATGTGCGGCAGCGCGATCCCGGAGGTGAACAGGCCCGCGACCACGCCACCGGAGCCGCCCGCGTAGTGGATCTCCTCGGTGACGGTCATGGCGTCGATGACGTCACCGCCCCCACCGCCCGCCGCCTCCGGGAAGGCGACGCCGAGCAGGCCGAGCGCGCCGGCCTTGCGGTGCAGGTCGCGCGGCAGCTCACCGTCGCGCTCCCACCGGTCGAGGTTGGGGACCACTTCGGACTCGACGAACCGCCGGGTGGTCTCGCGGAGCGCTTTCCGCTCAGGGGTCCGGAATGGATCCGTCACAGCAGTGCCTCCGGTATGTCGACGTGCCGGGAGCGCAGCCACTCGCCGAGCGACTTGGCCTGCGGGTCGAACCGGGTGGACGCCGCCACACCCTGGCCGAGCAGGCCGTGCAGCACGAAGTTGACCGCGGTCAGGTTGGGCAGCGGGTGCCGCTCGATGTCGAGGTCCTTGGCCTCGGGCAGCAGCTCGCGGAGCCGGTCGACGGTCAGCTCGGCGGCCAGCCACGGGTAGGCGGCCGGGTCGCGGACCCACACGCCGAGGTTGGCGTCGCCACCCTTGTCGCCGGAGCGGGCGCCGACAATCGTGCCCAGCGGCACCCGACGGGTCGGCCCGGCCTGGTACGCCGGCTCGGCAGGGGACTCGGCGGCGGCGCCGCCGAACGTGACGGGTGGGTCGATCGTCCGCCGCTCGCCGTCGGGCAGGACGGCGACCTGCTCGATCACCTGCTGGGACACGTACTCCGGCCGGTACACGCCGACCGGGGTGCCGTCGGCGGGTGGCGAGGTGAGCGTGAAGCCCGGGTAGGAGGCGAGCGCCAGCTCGACCGAGGCGCGGGAGAACGCCTTGGCGCGCTTGGGGTCCGGGGTCTTGATGGTGACGTGCAGCAGCGCGCTCGCCGCCTCCTCGGTGTCCGCGTCGGCGTGGTCGGTGCGGGCGAGCGTCCACACCAGACCCTCGGCGCCGACCGCCTCGGTGAGCTGGCGGCGAGCCAGTGCGGCCTTCTCCTCGATGTCGAGTCCACACAGGACGAACGTCATGCTGTTGCGGAACCCGTCGAGGGTGTTGACGCAGACCTTGACCGTGTCCGGCGGCGCCTCGCCCTTGACGCCGGTGATCGCGACCCGGTCCTCGCCCGCCTGGGTGAGCCGGATCGTGTCGAAGCGGCTGGTGACGTCCGGGCCGAGGTAGCGCGGGCCGCCGATCTCGTACAGCAGCTGTGCTTTCACGGTGTCGACGGTGACCGCGCCGCCGGTGCCGGTGTGCTTGGTGATGACCGCTTCACCGGTCGCGTCGATCTCGGCGATCGGGAACCCGGGATGCGTGCGGTCCGCGACCTCGGTGAAGAACGCGAAGTTGCCGCCGGTCGCCTGGGTGCCGCACTCGATGACGTGCCCGGCGACGGTGGCGCCGGCGAGCTGGTCGAGGTCCTGGCGCCCCCAGCCGAAGTGCGCGGCGGCGGGCCCGGCGATGAGCGAGGCGTCGGTGACCCGGCCGGTGACGACGATGTCGGCGCCTGTGTTCAGGCACTCGACGATGCCCCAGCAGCCGAGGTAGGCGTTGGCGGTGAGCGCGCCGGGGAAGCCGTGCTCGAGCAGGTCGTCACCCTCCACATGGGACACCTTCACCTCGAGCCCCAGCCTCGTCGCGAGATCGCGGACGGCCTGCGCGAGGCCGGCCGGGTTGAGCCCGCCCGCGTTGGTGACGATCCTGACGTTCTTGTCGATGGCGAGCCCGAGGCCCTCCTCGAGCTGGCTGAGGAAGGTGCGGGCGTAGCCGCGGCCGGGGTCCTTCATCCGGTCCCGGCCGAGGATGAGCATGGTGAGCTCGGCGAGATAGTCGCCGGTGAGATAGTCGAGCTCGCCGCCGGTGAGCATCTCCTTCATGGCCGCGAACCGGTCCCCGTAGAAGCCGGACGCGTTGCCGATCCTGATCATGAGCGCGCCGCCCGTCCGTCGCCGGGCGGGCCCGCGAACGCTTGCGCGATGTCGAGCCATGTGTCGGCGTCCGGTCCGGTGGCGACGAGTGCCGTGTCGGCCCGGTTGATGCGCTGGGTGACCAGCAGGCAGAAGTCGAGCGCCGGTCCGGTGACCCGCTGCGCCGCGTCGGCCGGGCCCCAGGTCCACACCTCGCCGCCCGGCCCGGTCAGCTCGACCCGGAACGGCTCGGTGGGCGGCGCGAGCCGCCGGACGAGGTGGGCGAAGTCGCGGGTCCGCACGCCGATGTGCGCGACGTGCCGCAGCCGGGCGGTCGGCTCCCGCCGGGCAGCCAGGGCGTCGGCGATGTCGCAGCCGTGTGCCCAGGTCTCCATCAGCCGGGCGGTGGCCATCGACGCGGCCGACATCGACGGGCCGTACCAGGGGAGCTTGGTGCCGTCGGGCACCGCCAGCAGCGCCTTGGCGAGGTCCGCGCGGCCGCGGCGCCAGCTGTCGAGCAGCTCGTCCGGCGGTGCCGCTGCACCGGTGGCGGCGGCCTCGTCGACGAACTTGTCCATCTGGGTCATCGGCGCGCCGGCCGCGGCCTGGGCCACCTCGGCCAGGAACGCGTCGCCGTCGGTGACCGTGAGCAACGCCCGCTGGTCGGTCCAGGCCAGGTGCGCCACCTGGTGCGCGACGGTCCAGCCCACTGCGGGCGTCTGCGTTGCCCAGCCGTCGTCGGGAAGCCCGCTGACCAGGGCGTCTATCTCGGCACCCTCGGCACGGAGGTCGGCAACCAGCGCGTTGAGCTCCACCACGGGGTCAACGATGGCACGGGGCCCGTCCCCATTTCAAGCATGCGTGCTTGTTTTTTTGAGACCGCCACCGACGACGACATCAGCACAGCGTGGACACGCCCGTGCGACGGCAACACGGTGTCGCGGCCGCATCATCGACGATGCAACAACGGCCGGATGCCCATCGCCAGGACAGCCACCGAGGCCCCGCCGCCAGGGCGGCGCGGAGGGACCGCGTTCCTGTATGCGTGGTCAATCAGCCGCGTGAAGAAGTCCTCGTCGGCATCACTCTCCGTGACAGCAATCCGGGCTGCCCGGGCCTTGGTCCAGAACAAGTACACATCACGACTTGTCATCAGGTATGCCAATGCTCCGCGAAGCTCGTCCACCTCAATAGTCGTCTTCGTCTCGTATGCGACCTTCTGCAAGTTGAGAATGAGATTGCAGTAATGATCCTTCTTGGTCTCTCCCACATTTGGTTCGATGGGCGGCCACACTTCCAGGAGCTCTGGATCCTCGATCGCCATCTTGATCAGCTCCGTGTGGAGCTGCCGCAATGCGACTTCGCTGCTCCGTCGCTGTTCATCCTTCAGTATTCCGAGTTCTTCCCGTTGGTTCTGCAACTCTCGCTGCTGAAGCGCAAGCGTCAGCACGATACCCCCGAACGCGATCCCAGAGAAAAGCACGCCGACCGGCGTCAGAGCTTGTCCGATGTCAGACCAGCGACGCAAAGTCTGGTTGTCGGCACGCACCAGGAGAACGATGGGAACCAGAATACTAGCGAAGACAAGGCTGACACCCAAGAGTACGGAAACGACGAGGACTGTTTTCCGCAGTACTCCTCGGCGCATGGCGCGTACGTTAGCATCAGTACGACGACTATTTGCCACCTATTGACGGCAGGAACCTGCCGATAGGTACGGCATGCCGTCTAAGCTGGGCCGTCGTCCGCTCCAGACGCTCAAGAGTCTCGGCATCCTCCACGAGCCACCCACCGACTTGACGACCATCGGTGCCGTAGTCGTGCACCAACGCCGTCGTCCGGTCGAAAAGCAAGAAGTCGAAGTACTCCTCGTTGGGAAGCGACACTTCCGACCCGACCTGGACGACCTCTATGTTCTCGCCCATCTGCTCGCGAATCCTGTAGCTGATCATCTCGTATCGCAGATACGGCGTCAACGGCAGCTTGATGAGTCGTACACGAGCATACTTAAGCCGCCTGGACTTTACTCCCTCATACAACGGCCGATCTGTCTCCGCCTCGTTCTCGAGCATTTTCGCCGCATTGGCGACGTTCCCCAACTTGTACTCGCTATGAGACTTGTTGGACTCCTGCTCCTGGTACGTCTGCCAACACTCAAGCTTGAGAAACCTCGACGCAAGGTTGTTCCATGCATCGGAAAATTCGATGGCGAATGTCTCCAGCGAAAGACGCTTCCCCAATCTCGTGGCCCACTCCGGCGGTATCATCTAGTCGTCCGGTATATACTTCTTGGCAGCAATCAGCATATGACGAGGAACTCGCACGATCCGTTCGTTGTCGGCACAGTTCGCATCGACCAAGGGACGGCGGCCAAGTTCATCGGTAATATCCGGACCAATTACGGCAAATGATCCGTCATCGAGCTCCAGAAGATCTGGTGATCCGCTCACCCCGGTGGTGTCGCCACGCTCCGCTGGAGTCTTACCAATTCGGCGAATCGCTCTCATTCTCGCGCCCCTGATCACACTGGCCGCTACCGCACACGTTGACAGACCTCCATTTTACGCGGCGCACCGCGTGACCAACCATCCTCCGTTGGGGTTGAGTGGTGACGTCACAACCTTGCGGCCTTCGGCGATGGGCGGGTTCATGTCCTCCGGTCCCCGCGCCGGCGCTGCCAGTCGGTCACCGTCTCCAGGCAGGTCGTCAGCTCCTCGGCCAGCAGCGCCACCCGGGCGTCGACCATCGCGTCGCCCAGGAGCTTGCGCGCCAGGGCGGACTCGTCCAGGGCGCGGAGCGCGGTCCACGGGGTGTCGTGCAGGCGGCCCGGGGCCGGCGCGGCCAGCTCTTCCTCGATGCCCCACAGGCCCGCCGCCAGCAACGCGGCGACCACCAGGTGCGGCTGCGCGTCGGCGCCGGCGAAGCGGGCCTCGATGCGCAGCGCGTCACCCGAGCCGGCGATGCGGACCGCCGCCGTGCGGTCGTCGGCGCCGGCCCGCACGTCGCGCGGTGCGAAGGGGGCCGTCCGCAGGCGGACGTAGGAGTTCCACGTCGGGGCCCAGATCGCGGTCAGGTCGGGCGCGGCGGTGAGCACGCCCGCGGCGAAGCGGTCGAGCAGCCCGGCCGACCACGGCCGATCATCCACATCGGACAGCGAGAGGTGCACGTGACACGAGCTCCCCGCGCCGGCCCGCTCGGCGGCGAGGTAGCCCGCCCGCACGCCGTGCGCGGCCGCCGCCCGGCGGATCACCAGCTGCTGCAGCATCGCGTCATCGCACGCGGCCAAGGCGTCGCGGTGGCCCAGGACGCTCTCGTACTGCCCGGGGTGGCACTCGCCGCGCCGGGACTCCACGCCGAGACCGAGCGCGTCCACATCGGACCGGACGGCGGCGAGCAACGGTCGCACCGCGTCCAGGCCGCCGGTCGCGTAGTCCAGGCCCGCCGACACCACCGGCGAGCCGTCGGCGCCGGTGAAGGTGACCTCGTGCTCCAGGCCCACCGACGGCACGAACTCGCGCGACTCGGCGACCCGCAGCTGGTCACCCAGCACGGTCCGCGGCGCGATCGGCACCGGCCGCCCGTCCGGCCAGTCGACGTCGCACACCACGAGCCAGGTGCCGGGCGCACCCGGCAGCGGCGCCAAGGTGGCGAGATCCGGCCGCATCCGCAGGTCGCCGTAGGTGTCGGTGTAGGGCGCGAACACCGGCGCGGCCACGGCCTCCCGTTCCGGCGTCCACGCGAACACGTAACTGCACACCCCGTAGCCGGACGGCAGCACCGTGTCGAGGAAGAACGGGGCACCGACCTCGACGGCGGCGAACCGGGCGTGCGGGTCGGGCACGAGCAGCACCACCGCGGTGACCGCCCCACCATCCACTTCGGACCGCAGCGCGTCGGCCAGCGCCGGGACGGCCGCGGACCGGGCCGCAAGCGTTCGCGGGCCGCCCGGACGCTCGTGCGCGATCACCACGCGCCGTCCGGGGCGGGGCCAGCAAGCGGGTTGGCGGCCCGGCCGTACCGGACGTCGAACTCGTCGTCCCGGTCGACCTTGTCGAACCCCTGGCCCGCCAGGTGCTCGCGGTTGAGCGTCACCCGCTCCACATCGGGCGCGAACAGCTGGCACGCGTCGAACCGGTGCATGGTCTCCGGATGCTCGTCGCGGTAGCGGCCGACGATCTCCCGGACCTGCGCCCACAAGACCGGACGCGGGTACCCGAGGTCGTCGAGCAGGACCTCCGCCCAGAACCGCAGCTGGCCGGCGAACACCGAGCTGAACAGCGACTGGGCCAGCAGGTGCGGCGCCCAGCGCAGCATGTCGGCACCTGCCTCGGCGGCGAGCAGGGCGTACTCCGGAACCTCCTCGTCGAGCAGGTCGACGCCCTGCGCGAAGTCCTTGATCGCCACCCGCAGGGGCATCCCCCGGTCGTCGGCGATGAGGATCAGGTTCTGGCCGTGCGGGCAGAACCCGACGCCGTAGCGCAACAGCCAGTGCAGCAACGGGGTGAGCAGCAGGTCGAGCACGCGACCCAGCCAGTCCGAGACGTCCACACCGGACTCGCGGACCATCCGGCTGAGGACCGCCTCGCCGTCCGGCCCGCGGTAGGGCAGCGCGGCGAACGAGACCGCCCGCTCCCCCGGGCCCAGGCGGGTGCGGATCGGCTCGCGCCACAGCGCGCCGAGCGTCTCGTGGAACCGGTAGGGCAGCTCGGCCAGGTTGCCCAGCAGCGGGTGCCGCACGGACACGCTCGCCACCTCGCCGAGCAGCTCGAACCGGTACTTCTCGCGCAGCATCGGGTCGGCGGCGCCGATGTCCCGCAGCCAGGTGGTGACCGCGGGTGCGGCGAGCGTCGCGGCGGCCGCGAGTCCTCTGTAGACGAGGGTGTTGCGCACCGACACCGCGGTCTTCACGTCCCGCCGGGTGGGATGGCTGGCGTTGGCCAGCGTCCGGACGGTCTGGTGCGGCCGGTAGCGGTCGACGCTCTCGCCGAGCGGCACGACGGCCCCCGACGCCAGCTCGGCGGCGTAAAGCGTGCCGATGATCTCGTCGGCCTGCCACGGGTGCACCGGCACGAGCACGAACTGGCTCGGGTCGGTCAGCGGCGCGCGCAGCTCGGCCAGCCGGTCGCCGAGCTCCTCGGTGAGCAGCCGCTCCTCGGACAGCTCCGCGACGCACCGGAACGACGCGTGGTCGCGGTGCACGCCGAACCAGCGCAGCGGGAACTCCGGGGCGGCCTCGGGGGCGTAGCGCTCCCGGTCGGGCGCGGAGAAGCCGACCCGTCCCTTGTTGAGCACGAGCCGGGGATGCCCGGTGAGGTGCCCGTCGGCCCGGTCGTAGTCCATGGTGGACAGTGTGGCGGCGGTGGGCGCGCGGCCGATGCGGGTGGCCTCGTTGGTGACCGTCGCGGTCAGCTCGGCCAGCACGTCGGCGAGCCGCAACCCGGTGAGCCCCAACCGTTCCCGCGCGTCGACCACCAGCGTGCACGGGTCGGTGGCCGGCTCGCCGTCGCGGGTGGCACTCCCCGGCTCGACGTGCCACGACTCGAACGCTCCGCGCCGGGCCCGGAACCGGTACTCGACACCGCCGGGCAACGCGAGCAGCCAGCCGCCGTCCGCCTCCACCGGCTCCAGCAGGCCCTCGTAGCTCAGCTCACCCAGCATCTTGTGCACGATCAACGACCCGGCCATGACCCAAGACCCGCGCACAGTGCTCATGGTTCGCTCCGCTCCTCCGCTACTCGCTGCCCCGCCGTCCAATGAACTCGCTCCGTGCGATGCTCGGCGCTGGCGCGCCTGCGCTTCTCCTCCGTCCAGACAGCGAACGCTCCGTCACTCTCGCTCACGGCCCCTCCAGCCCGAACGTGGTGAAGGCGGTGCGGTCGGGCAGCGGGTAGACCGCCCTGCCGCACACCGCGTTGAGGATCCGCGCCGAGCGCCACGCGGCGAGCCCGAGGTCCGGCGCGCCGACCCCGTGCGTGTGCCGCTCGGCGTTCTGCACGAACAGCGACCCACCGGCGTCGGCACCGTCGTCGAGGTGCACCCGGTAGTCGGCGTCGACCGCGATCCGGCCGGCCGCGTCGCGCTCGATCCGGCCGGCGAACGGGGCGACGAGCTCGCCGAGGTCGCGCTCGCGGTAGCCGGTGGCGCACACGACCGCGTCGGTGGTGACGGTGGCCTTGCGGTCCTGCTGGACGTGCCGCAGCTCCAGCTCGACCCGGCCGGCCCGCTCGGCGGCAGCGGTGACCTCCACACCCGGCGCCAGCGACACCGAAGGCCAGCCGCCGCCGACCGTGCGCTCGTAGAGCTCGTCGTAGATGTCGGCGATCGTGTCGGCGCTGATCGCCTTGTACAGCTGCCATTGCGCGGGCACGAGCCGGTCGCGGGTCGGTTCGTCGAGACCGTGGAAGAAGCGCACGTAGTCGGGCGTGAACTGCTCGAGGCCGAGCTTGGAGTACTCCATCGGCGCGAACGCCTGCGTGCGGGTGAGCCAGCGCAGGGTGCCGCGGCCGGGCGGCCGGGCGCGCAGCAGGTCGAGGAACACCTCGGCGCCGGACTGCCCCGAGCCGACGACCGTGACGTCCGCCGCCTCGACCAGGCGCCGCCGGGCCGGCAGGTAGTCCGCGGAGTGCAGGATCCGGTTGCCCGCCAGGTGTTCCAGCGGGTCGGGCAGCACGGGCTCGGTGCCGACGCCGAGCACGACGTTGCGGGCGCTCACCCGGCCGCCGGGCTCGACGTCGAGCTCGAACACGTCGCCGGACCGGCGGATGCTCGTCACGTGCCGGCCGAACCTGGCGCTGGTGATCCTGGTGACGGCCCAGGCGCAGTAGTCCTCGTACTCCGCGCGCGGGATGTGGAAGCGCTCGGCGAAGTAGAAGGGGAACAGCCGGCCGCGGTCGCGCAGGTAGCTGAGGAACGACAGCGGGTGCGCGGGCTCGACGAGCGACACGAGGTCGGCGAGGAAGGGCACCTGGAGCGCGGCGCCCTCGATCATGAGGCCGGGATGCCAGCGGAACTCGGGGTCCTGCTCGAAGAACGCGGTGTGCAGGTGCTCGATCGGCTCGGCGAGGGCGGCGAGGGAGAGGTTGAACGGGCCGATGCCGACCCCCGCGATGTCCAGCGGGCCGGTCATGTCGTGCTGGCGACCAGGTCGAGCAGGCCGCGGTAGTCGTCGATGGTGGCGCGCGGGTTCAGCAGGGTGAGCTTGAGCCACACCTGGCCGTCGATCGTGGCGCGGCCGACCACCGCGGTGC
This sequence comes from Actinophytocola sp., assembly GCF_009379765.1. Lineage (GTDB taxonomy): Bacteria > Actinomycetota > Actinomycetes > Mycobacteriales > Pseudonocardiaceae > Actinophytocola. The sequence goes on from NZ_WHTD01000127.1 coordinate 16,815, forward strand.
CGTCCTCGAGGAGCCGGCGCCGCACGGCCGCGACGTCGCCGCGCACCGGGCGGACCAGGACGGTGGACAGCGTCGGCTCGCCCCACAGGTGCAGGCCCGGGTGCCGCCGCGCCTCGCGGGCCACCTCCTGGGCGAGCGCGCAGCAGCGCTCCACGAGCATGGCGAGCCCGCGGCGGCCGAGGGCGCGGAGGGTGACGGCGATCTTGAGGCAGTCGGGGCGGCGGGAGGTGCGGATGGAGCGGCCGAGGAGGTCGGGGATGCCGGCCTCGGTGTCGTCGCCCGCGTTGAGGTAGTCGGCGCGGACGTCCAGCGCGGTGATCGGGTTCCGCGTCGCGAGGATCCCGGCGGCGATGGGCTGCCAGCCGAACTTGTGCAGGTCGACGGCGACCGAGTCGGCGTGCTCGAGCCCGGCGAGCCGCGGCGCGAGACGGTCGCTGAACAGGGCGGCGCCCCCGTAGGCGGCGTCGACGTGCAGCCAGGCCCCGGCCCGCCGCGCCGCCGCGGCGATCTCCGGCAGCGGGTCGACGGCCCCGGTGTCCGTGGTGCCGGCCGTGGCGACGACGACCTCGTCGCCGGTCGGGTCGAGCAGGTCGGCCCGCATCCGGCCGGCATCGGTGTCGATCAGCCGCGGCGCGGGGAGCCCGAGCAGCCACGCGGCCCTGGCGACGCTGTGGTGGGCGTTGCGCCCGCAGACGAGCCTGGTCCTGCCGTGCTCGCGCGCGAGGAGCAGCCCGAGCAGGTTGGACTCGGTGCCACCGCTGGTGACCACCGCGTCCGGCTGGTCCCGCTCGGGGAAGCACAGCCGGGCGAGGGTGGCGGTGAGCTCCCGCTCCAGCGCGCTGGCGACCGGGGCCTGGTCCCAGGAGTCCATGGACGGGTTGAGCACGCTGCCCACCAGGTCCGCCGCCGCCGCGACGGCGAGGGTGGGGCCGTGCAGGTGGGCCGCGCACCACGGGTGGGCGGGATCGACGGAACCGGCGGTGAGGATCCGGGTGAGCTCGTCGAGCGCCGCCGCCTCCCCCACGCCCTGGTGCGGAAGCAGCTCGATCCCGTCCAGCGCGGCGGCCACCGCCGGCAGGCCGCCGGCCGGGATCGGACCGGTGCGCGCCGCGGCCGTCTGCGCCATGGCGTCCAGCGCCACGGTGGCCAACGCGCGCACCCGGTCCGCACCGGCGGCGCCGGCGGACAGCTGCGGTTCGTCGGAGGCGTCTAGCGAAACCCGCAATCTGACCCCATTCTTAGGTTCACCCAGGTCGTGTCTCGTGGGTCCTCGGTCGATGGGATTCGTGATCCAGATGTCTCCTGGCAAGGCAGAGGAAGGCCGCTCATACCGGGTTGTATTTGGGTCTTCCGACAACGCGGCCAGGGGGCATCTGGGCGCGAATACCGCGATCGAGATCCACGAGACACGGCCTACTTGAGGCCACAATACGGCCGCCACCTGACGATCCACTACCGGGTCAGGCCGGCGCCAGCGACCGGACCAGCTGCATCGGGTCGGCCCCCGTCGGCAGCACCGAGATGACCGGAGTGTCCAACCCGGACTCGACATACGCGGCCACCCGCTCCCGGCACTTCTCCACCGGTCCGTGCACGATCAGGTCGTCCACCACCGAGTCGGGGATCGCCGCGTTGGCCGCGACCCGCTCGCCCGCCGCCCACGCCTCGTGCATCGGCGCCAGCGCGTCGCCTCGGCCCAGCCAGTCGTGGAACGCCGCGTACACCGGCACGGTGAGGTAGCTGCTGATGAGCATCCGGCCGAGCCCCCGCGCGGCCTCGGCGTCCTCGGTGGGGCACACGAAGATCCGGGCCACGAGCTCGCCCTCGGCCCCCAGCTCGGCCCGGACGGTCGGGACGTCGGAGGGCGCCAGCCAGTTGGTGATCGCCCCGTCGGCCTCGCGCGCGGCCAGCCGCAGCATGCCGGGCCGCAGCGCCGCCAGCACGATCGGCGGTGGCGGGGTCGGCGGCCGTTCCAGGCGGAACTTCGACACCGTGAACGTCTGGTAGGACTCGCTGACCTTGTCGCCGAGAGCGCCGCCCGCAGGAACCGCAGCGTGTCCCGCGCCCGCGCGTAGGGATCGGTGAACGGGACGGCGTTCCAGCCCGTCACGATCGTCGGCGTCGACGTGCCGACGCCCAGCACGAACCGGCCCGGCGCGAGCTCGGCGATCGTCGCCGCCTGCATCGCCAGCAGGCCCGGCCCACGCGTGTAGACCGGCGCGATCGCCGTGCCCAGCCGCAGACCTGCCGAAGACCCGCTCGCGGGGTCGAGCGTCGAACGAGTCCACTCGGCGGTCAGCGCGAGCGGCGTGAACGCGTCCGTCCCGGCGGTCTCCGCCGACCACACGTCGGTGTAGCCGAGGTCGGGCAGCTCCCGCACCAGGTCGCGGTGCGCGGCGAGCGGCACGCCGGTCAGCGGCAGCGTGATCCCCCAGCGGTTCACCGCGCCACCTCCGCGGCCAGGCCCAGCGCGTCGCGCAGCCACCGGACCTGCATCAGCATGAAGTTCTCCGCCACCTCGTCGTCCTGCGGGGTCATGTGCGTGACGCCGGGCAGCGGCAGCAGCGCGTGCGGCCGGCCGGCGGCGACCAGCGCGGCGGACAGCCGCACCGAGTGCGCCACCACCACGTTGTCGTCCGCGAGCCCGTGGATGATCAGCAGCGGCCGCTCCAGCTTCGGCGCGTCGTCGATCAGCGAGTTGCGGTCGTAGACCGCCGGCTCCTCGTCCGGATGGCCCAGATATCGCTCCGTGTAATGGGTGTCGTAGAGCCGCCAGTCGGTCACCGGCGCACCCGCGATCGCCGCGTGGAACACGTCCGGCCTGCGCAGCACCGCCAGCGCCGCGAGGTAGCCGCCGTAGGACCAGCCCCGGATGGCCACAGTGGACAGATCGAGGTCCGGGAACTCCGCCGCGGCCGCCCGCAGCGCGTCGACCTGGTCGTCGAGCGTGGCGCCGGCGAAGTCGCGCACGACCTCCCGGTCCCACGCCGGCCCGCGGCCGGGCGTGCCGCGGCCGTCCGCGATGAGCACCGCGAAGCCCTGGTCGGCGAGCCACTGCGGGCCGAGGTAGGCGTTGCGGCTGGCCATGACCCGCTGCGCGTGCGGCCCGCCGTAGGGGTCGAGCAGCACCGGGAGCTTCCCGCTGCCCGGCTCGTACCCGGTCGGGAACAGCAGCGCGGCCCGCAGCTCCCGCTCGCCGAGGGTCAGCAGCCGCAGGTTCGGCGTGACGCCCGGGTCCACCGCGAGCGACTCGATGCCGGCGACCCGCTCGTCGCCGCGCAGCACGTCGGTCACCGAACCGGGCCGCTCCAGCGTCCACGACGACAGCACGGTCACGTCGCCGCCGCGCACCGCGCCGTGCACACCGTCCGATGTGGACATCCGGGTGATGCCGGCGTCGTCCACCCGGTACACGTGCACCTGCGTCGGGTCGGACTCGGTGGCGGTGAACAGGATGTCCGCACCCACATCGAGCACCGAGCGCACCTGCATCGACGGCGGGGTGACCTCCTTGTCGTCGACGACGAGCCGGTAGCCGCCCTGGCTCACCCCGATCCGCACGAGCCGGCCGTCGGGCGTCCACGCCGGCACGCCGGGCGCGATGTCCACCCAGACGTCGTCGGTCTCGGTGGCGAGCAGCGTCGTGGCGCCGGTGTCCGGGTCGACCGAGCGGATCTCCGTCCGCCTCTGGTCCCGGGTCTGCAGCGCGACCAGCGGCGGACCGCCCGCGCTCCAGTGCGCGGTGACGAGGTAGGGCAGGTCGCCGCCGTGCCAGTCGACGTCGACCCGGGAGATCCGCTCCCGGTCGAGGCTCAGGATCGCGAGCCGGACCTCGACGTTGTCCGTGCCCGCGGCCGGGTAGGACACGACGTTGGGCGTGGCCTCGGGGTTGGCCGGGTCGGCGATGTGCCAGCGGCGCACCGGGCTCTTGTCGGTGAACGCGACGAGCAGCCGGGTGCCGTCCGGTGACCACCAGTACCCGCGCGAGCGGCTCATCTCCTCGGCGGCGATGAACTCCGCGACGCCGCACGCCTGGTCCGGCCCGCCCGGCTCGGCGAGCGCGCGGTCGCCGGTGCCGTCCACGCCGATCACCCGCAGCGCGCCGCCCGCGACGTAGGCGACGTGCCGGCCGGTCGGGTCGGGCCGCGGGTCGATCACGCCGGCGGCGGTGTCGAGCCCACGGGTCTCGCCGGTGACCGCGTCGGCGACGAAGAGCGTGCCGGACAGCGCGAACGCGGCGACCCGCACGTCGGCGTCGGTGGCGTTGCCGACCACCCCGCCGGCCTGCTCGCGGCTGCGCTCGCGGCGGGCCCGCTCCTCCGGCGGCAGGTCCTCGGTGTAGGTGGGGCCGCCGCCACCGAGCAGCACGTGCGGGTCGGCGAGCCGGCTCTCGGTGCCGGTGGCGACATCGAGCCGCCACAGGATGTGCCGGCGGTCCTCACCGGAGGCCGAGCGCAGGAACAGAACGCGCGAGCCGTCCGGCGACACCTGGAACCCACGCGGCGAGCCGAGGGTGAACCGCTGGGTCCTGGCCTGGAGGCGGAGGAATGAGCTCTCGTTGGTCACCCCCAGACCTTATGTGGTGCTCAGGCGGGGTTCGACGGTTCGCTCCTCATGTTCGCCAAGGGACTTCTTGGCGATCCCTCCGCGTACTCACAGGCTCTTCCCAGGCAGCGGGCTCACGGTGGAGGCATGACCGAGACATACCTGCCACCGAGGCAACCCCCGGTGCCACCCTGGAACTATCCGACCCCCAACTACCTCCCTCCGCAGCCGCCGACCCCGCCGGCACCGCCGTCGGGACAGCCGCAGCCGCCGAGGAACCGCTTCCGCCGCAACACGATCGCGCTCCTCGCCGCCGCCACGCTCGCCGCGGGCGGGATCGGCGGCACGATCGGCGCGCTGGTCGCCGGTGACGACGGCGGGACGGCCACCACGCCCGTCGCGGCGTCCAGCACCTCCGACACGAAGGCGACCGACGTCAGCGCGGTCGTCGACAAGGTCAGGAACAGCGTGGTCCAGGTGAACATGCGGACCGCGAACGCCCAGGGCATCGGCTCCGGCGTGATCATCAGCGCCGACGGCAGGATCCTCACGAACAACCACGTCGTCGCCGGCGCCGAGCAGCTGACCGTGACGCTCGCCGACGGCCGCGAGGTGCCCGCGTCCGTGGTCGGCACCGACCCGGCGAGCGACCTGGCGGTGATCCAGGCCAAGGGGGTCTCGGGGCTGACCGTGGCGAAGTTCGGCGACTCCGACGCCGTGCACGTGGGCGACGAGGTCATCGCCATCGGCTCGCCGGGCGGCCTGCAGGGCACCGTCACCACCGGCATCGTCAGCGCGCTGGACCGCGAGGTGAAGGTGCCGGCCGAGGAGCAGCAGCCGCAGGAGCAGCAAGGCCTCCCGTTCGGCGTGCCGGGGCAGGGCAACGGCGGCTCCGGCTCCGGCTCCGGGAACACCGTGACCTACCACGCCATCCAGACCGACGCGTCGATCAACCAGGGCAACTCCGGCGGCCCGCTGTTCGACAGCGCCGGCGAGGTCATCGGCATCAACTCGGCGATGTACTCGCCGGTGTCCGGCCCGGACGGGTCAGCGGGCAGCGTCGGGATCGGGTTCGCCATCCCGAGCAACGATGCCCAGAAGGTGATCGACAAGCTGTGAGCCACCGACCGTGATGCTCGCCCGCCGCGCCTCGGCCACCGCCAGGGACGCGCGGGTGAGCAGCCAGTCGGCCCGCCTCGTTCGTCGTCGCGCCCGCCGCGCCGCCCCGAGCAGCGCAGCACTGCCGGCGACGAGGACGATCCCGGCGAGCTCAACGAGCACGGTGCAACCTCACGTCGGCCCGCACCCCTTGGTCGTCGAGCCCCTGCCGCACCTTGCCGATGAGCCTGCGGTGCACGACGTCCCGGAGCAGCCGCGGCGTGAGGACGGTGAGCGGCCGGGTGAGCGCACTTTCCTTGTGCGCCAACTCGAAGAGGTTGAGAATCTCGACCGACACCAGGTGCCTGGCGCCGACCCCGAAGGTGCGCGAGAGCTCCGGCGGAAGCGCGTCGACCTCATCGGCCACGACCTCGGCCCGCGCCTCCACCCGCCGCACGTCCACCCGCAGCCGGCGCACCTCACGCACCGCCAGGCCGAGAACCCCGAACCCCACCGCGACAAGCACCAGCCCGACGACCGACATCGCCTCCACCTCCGCCGCGCCACGCTACGGCCCACATGCCCTGAACGACGCGCTCGGGACGTTGGACGTCCCGAGCGCGTCGTTCAGGGCATGTCAGCCACGCAGGTCGCGGTGCATCTCCTGCAGGCGGCGGACCAGGTCGGCGCGTGCGGCCGGGGCCACCAGGACCCGGTGCTCGCCGCCGCCCGCCTCGGTCATGTGGTTGAGCCAGCGGCCGTTGGGGGTGTCCGCGTACCGGAGCGGGTAGGCGACGGGACGCCGCCTGGCCATCCGGTCGCGTACCGCCACGAACAGCTCGCCGCCGCCCGTGGTGGGCTGGGCGGCGATCTGCTGGACGGCCCGCACGGACGGCGGCGCCGGGCGGCTGCCCACGCCGGCCTCGGTGCGGTGCCGGCCGCCCACCGCCGCGAGGGCCTCCGAGCGCAGGATGCTGTGCGCCTCGCCACGCGCAGGGGGAACGTCGGGCGTCTGCGCGACCAGCACCTCCGGCAGCGAGTCCGGCCGGATCTGGTTCAGCCGCACCGTGTCGCCCTCGCGGATGGCGAGGATCGCCTCTCGGCCGATGGCGGCCGCGAGCACGGCGCGGGTGGTGTCGCCCTCGTTGATCCAGCCGTAGAACTCCGCACCGGCCCGGCACAGCACGGTGAGCGACGCGACCAGCTCCACGTCGGGCCGGCCGGAGCGGTCGAACAGCCCCAGCCGGGTGAGCTCGGCGCGGGTCGCGGACTCGATCCGCTGCTCCTCGTCCCTCGGCCGCCACACCGCCTGCGGTTTCAGGGTGACGTGCAGCTCGCCCATGTTCTCCCGCCGCACCAACCGGGACAGCGAGTCGGTGCGCAGGGTGAGCGGTTTCGCGAGAACCATCGGCGCCCTACTCGCCGATCACCGGCGGCGCGGTGACCTCGTCGGTGCCGAACGTCTCGTGCGGGTCCGGCTCGACCAGGAACGACGGCCGCTGGTGCTCGCCGTCCCCCTCGTCGCGGCCGCCGCGGCCGCCGCCCATCCCGCCGCCGTGCATGCCACCCGGGCCGCGGCCACCGGCACCGCCACG
>NZ_WHTD01000092.1 GCF_009379765.1 Actinophytocola sp.
GACGAGTACCGCAAGTACGTCGAGAAGGACGCCGCCCTCGAACGCCGTTTCCAGCCGGTCAAGGTCGACGAGCCGACGCTCGCCCACACGATCGAGATCCTCAAGGGTCTGCGCGACCGCTACGAGGCACACCACCGGGTCACCATCACCGACCCGGCGCTGGTGGCCGCGGCCACCCTGGCCGACCGGTACATCAACGACCGCTTCCTGCCGGACAAGGCGATCGACCTGATCGACGAGGCCGGCGCCCGGATGCGGATCCGCCGGATGACCGCGCCGCCGGACCTGCGTGAGTTCGACGAGAAGATCGCCGACGTGCGCCGTGAGAAGGAGAGCGCGATCGACGCGCAGGACTTCGAGCGCGCGGCCAAGCTGCGGGACTCCGAGAAGCAGCTGCTCGGCCAGAAGGCGGAGCGGGAGAAGCAGTGGAAGGACGGTGACCTGGACGTCGTCGCCGAGGTTGACGACGAGCAGATCGCCGAGGTCCTGGCCAACTGGACCGGTATCCCCGTGTTCAAGCTCACCGAGGAGGAGACCACGCGTCTGCTCCGCATGGAGGAGGAGCTGCACAAGCGGATCATCGGCCAGGAGGACGCGGTCCGCGCCGTGTCGCAGGCCATCCGCCGCACCCGCGCCGGCCTGAAGGACCCCAAGCGCCCGTCCGGCTCGTTCATCTTCGCCGGCCCGTCCGGTGTCGGTAAGACCGAGCTGTCCAAGGCGCTGGCCAACTTCCTGTTCGGCGAGGACGACGCGCTCATCCAGATCGACATGGGCGAGTTCCACGACCGGTACACCGCCTCGCGGCTCTTCGGTGCCCCTCCGGGCTACGTTGGCTACGAGGAGGGCGGCCAGCTCACCGAGAAGGTGCGGCGCAAGCCGTTCTCGGTGGTGCTGTTCGACGAGATCGAGAAGGCGCACCAGGAGGTCTACAACACCCTCCTGCAGGTGCTGGAGGACGGGCGTCTGACGGATGGTCAGGGCCGCACCGTGGACTTCAAGAACACGGTCATCATCTTCACCTCGAACCTCGGTACCCAGGACATCTCCAAGGCCGTAAGCCTCGGCTTCACGTCCGGCGGCGGGGAGCAGAGCTACGACCGGATGAAGCAGAAGGTCGACGACGAGCTCAAGAAGCACTTCCGTCCCGAGTTCCTCAACCGCATCGACGACATCATCGTGTTCCACCAGCTCACCGAAGCGCAGATCGTGAAGATGGTGGACCTGATGATCACTCGGGTCGAGACGCAGCTGAAGAACAAGGACATGGCGCTGGAGCTCACCCCGGCGGCCAAGAAGCTGCTCGCCACCCGCGGGTTCGACAAGGTGCTGGGTGCGCGGCCGCTGCGCCGCACCATCCAGCGCGAGATCGAGGACCAGCTGTCGGAGAAGATCCTGTTCGGCGAGATCCAGCCGGGCCAGATCATCATCTGCGACGTCGAGGGCTGGGACGGCGAGGAAGGCACGGCCACCGACAAGGCCACGTTCACCTTCCGCGGCGAGCCCAAGCCGGGCCAGGTGCCCGACTCCCCGCCGGTCGACATGGCCGCATCCAGCGGCGGCGACTCGGCGGAGGACGCCGAGACCACCTAGCGGACTGGTCGAAAGCCGCACTGCCACGGCGTGGTGGTGCGGCTTTCGCCATGTCCGGGCTCGGTTTCGGGCATATTGGGGACCATGGGCTTGGCGGACGACCCGTTCGACTGGCGAACCACCAAGGACGGGCAGGTGCTCGTGTCGCGAGGTGGGCGGGTCGTGACGACCGTGCGCGGGCGGGCGGCGGCCCAGTTGCTCGGCCGGCTCGCCGGGGCTTCCGAGGACGAGGCGCAGCAGCTGCTGGCGCGGGTCACGGGCAACTACAAGCGGGGGAACGAACGCCGTGGGTAGGTCCTCGACGCGGGCGTTCGACCCGCCGGTGGAGCCCGACTATGACGACGACGGCCCTCGGCGCCGGCCCGGCGGCCGCAAGCTCGGGTTCCTCCTGGTGCTGCTGGCGCTGGCGTTCGTCGCGTTCGTGGTGCTGCGGATAGCCGGCATCGAGCCGAACGCGGAGCTGGTCGCCGCGATGGCGCTCACCCCGTACGTGACGGCGGCCGGGCTGGTGCTGGGCCTGCTGTGCATGTTGCTGCGCCGGCGGGTGGTCGGCGTCGCGGTGCTGCTGCTGTCGGTCGCGCTCACGGCGCTGCTGGCGCCGCGCCTGCTGTCGGAGGAGCAGCCGGGCGCGAACGGCGAGCGACTGCGGGTCATGTCGGTCAACCTGTCCCTGGGCAAGGCCAACGCGAGCACGGTGCTGAGCATCGCCCGCAGCCAGAAGGCCGACGTCCTGGTGATGCCCGAGCTGACCCAGGCGGCGGTCGACGCGCTGGACGAGGCGGGCCTGTACGAGCTGTTCCCGGAGCGCGTGTTCGAGGTGGGTCTGGGTGGCGAGGGCACGGGTGTCGCGTCCCGGCTCCCGCTCCGCAAGATCGTCCTGATGGACGAGACGACGATGAGGCAGCCGTCGATGGTGGTCGACATGCCCGGCCGCGACGACATCGAGCTGACGGCGGTGCACGTCCAGCCGGGCGTGCACGCGAACAGCGCCACCACGTGGCGCCGGGAACTGTCCGAGCTCCCGCGCCCGACCCCCGATGTGCGGGTCCGGATCCTGGCCGGCGACTTCAACGCGACCTTCGACCACGCGGCCTTCCGGGCCATGGTGGACCGCGGCTACGCCGATGCGGGCGAGGAGATCGGCGACGGCCTGTCCGCCACCTGGCAGGACTGGCCGCTGGGCCCCCCGGTGGCGATCGACCACATCCTGGTGGACAACCGCTGCGCCATCGCCAGCTATGCGGTGTTCGACATCCCGGGCAGCGACCACAACGCCATCGTCTCGGAAGTAGTCCTGCCCTGAGGACGCGCCCAGCTCACTTGCGCAGTGAGCCGGGGTAGAGGTACTCGTCCGCCGGTTGCTTGTCCGAGTGGAACCACGCGGCGAAGAAGCCGCTCAGGTCCTGGCCGGCGATCTTCGCCACGAACTGCTCGAACTCCGGCCATGACGCGTTGCTGTCCTTGTGCTCCGCCGGCCATTCCTTCAGCACCCGGTCGAACGCCTCGTCGCCGATCTGGCGGCGCAGGGCGTGCAACGCCATGGGGCCCTTGTCGTAGACCGAGGTGAACTCGTTGCCGGCGCCCATGTCGTAGAGCTTCCCGCTCCAGAACTGGTCCGTGGACCGGGCCACCTGCTGGCGGAACAGGTCGTCCAGGTTCTCGCCGTTCTTCTCCTCCGACCACAGCCACTGGGCGTAGCTCGCGAAGCACTCGTTCAGGCAGATGTCCTTCCACGACTCCACGCTCACCGAGTCGCCGTACCACTGGTGCGCGTTCTCGTGCACCACCACGTCGAGCTCAGCCCACGACGCGTAGATCGGCCGGCCCTGCGTCTCCAGGGAGAAACCGATGTTCTCGTTGATGTAGATCCCGCCCGCCGCGCTCTGCGGGTACGGCCCGAACTTCGACGACAGGAACTCGATGATCTCCGGCAGCTGCGACTCGACCTGCCTCTTGTCCTCGGCGCCCGGCGCGTACGCGCTCACCACGGGCAGGCCGCCCGGCAGCGTCGACCGTTCGAACGTCCACTTGTCGATCCCGACCGTCGTCAGGTACGTCGCGATCCGGATCGGCTCCACCCAGTGGAACGTCGTCCAGCCGTCGGACCCTTTCGTCGCCGGCGACTCGCGGCCGTTCGAGATCACGCTCCAGCCGTCGGGCACCCGCGCGTCCAGCGTGAACGTCGCCTTGTCCCGCGGGGTGTCGTTGGCCGGGAACCAGCTCGTCGCCGAATGCGGCTCGCCCGCCGCGAACGCGCCACCCGACTGCGAGATCTGCCAGCCGTTCACGCCGAGCGTGCCCTCCTCGGCCGACGCGGGCACGCCGGCGTAACGCACCCGGGTCGCGAACGTCGCCCCGTCGGCGATCGGCACGCCAGGGGTGATCACCAGCTCGTGCTCGCCGGACCGGTCGAACTTCGCCGCCTTGCCGTCGATCTCGACCGCGCTGACCTTCAGACCGTTCAGGTCCAGGTTGTAGGTCTCGAGCTCGCCGGTCGCGGTGGCGGTGACGACGGTGTTCCCGTCGAGGTTGCGGCTCGTCGGGTTGTAGCTGATCGACACGTGGTAGTCGGTGACGTCGTAGCCGCCGTTGCCGTCGTCGGGGTAGTACGGGTCGCCGGCACCGTCCGCGCCCGGCTCGGGCTCGGCCTGCTCGGCCTGCTCGGTCGGCCGTGGCGGCGTCGCCGCGCCCTCCTGCGCCGCGTCGTCGCCGGACCGCGAGGTGCACGCGGCGAGGCTCAACGCGGCCAGCGCGAGGCAGGCGGCGCGGACGGCCGTGCCGTGATGCATCGTGAACAGCTCCCGTCTTTCGGCGACCGCCGCCCATCTTGGCTGACGTGCCGTGATGCCGGGGTGGGTTCGGACCGTATATGACTACTCCCGTGGCGACACGACCCGATGTGATCGACTTCGGCGGCTCCGGCCCGACGATCCTGCTGCTCCACGGCCTGATGGGCCGGGCGCGCACCTGGTGGCCGGTCGCGCGGTGGCTCACCCGGTACGGCCGGGTCGTCGGGCTCGACGCCCGCGGGCACGGCCGCAGCCCGCACCGCGGCGGCGGCTGGCGCACGGAGGACTTCGTGGCCGACGCCGCGCGGCTGCTGGACGAGCCGGCCGTCGTGATCGGCCACTCGATGGGCGGCCTGCACGCCTGGTGCCTCGCCGCGTCGCATCCCGGGCTGGTGAGCGCGGTCGTCGTCGAGGACATGGCACCCGACCAGCGCGGCAGGACCGTCGACCCGTGGCGCGCGTACTTCGACTCGTGGCCGGTGCCGTTCGGCTCGCTGGCACACGTCCGCGAGTTCTTCGGCGACCTTGGCGACTACTTCGTCGAGTGCATGGTCGAGCGCGCCGACGGCTACCACCTGATGGCCGACCTCGAGGACCTCTACGGCATCGCCGCCGAGTGGGGCGAACGCGACTACTGGCCGATGGTCGAGCAGGTCCGTTGCCCGCTGCTGGCGATCGAGGCCGAGCACAGCGCGATGCCGCCCGGACAGATGGTCGAGCTGCCGAGACGCGCTCCCGGTGGCGGGCACCACCTGGTCGTCGGCGGTGCGAGCCACGTCGTGCACCGCGACGCCCCGAACGCCTACCGCGGCGCCGTCGAGGCCTTTCTGTCCACAGTGCTCAACCGGTGACCAGCACCGTGTCCGTCTCTCCCGTGTGGGTGTCGCACACCGCCGCCTCGCTCACCCTGGCCTTGATCGGCGCCAGCGGGAACAGCGCGGCGAACGCGGCGGTCACCTGGGTGGGCTCCAGCCCATGGGCGAGCGTGCAGTGCGGCACCCACGAGCCGGGCAGGTAGTACGCCGAGGGCTGCATGACCTTCTTCGCCAGCACGTCGTGCACCGCGGAGTGGACCGCCAGGAGCTCGGTGTCCACCACCGCCGTGATCATCAGACCCATGTCGCTCGCCGAGAACGCGGAGAGCGAGTACAGCCACAGGTGCGGGATCGACAGCAGCCGCAGGTCCTCGCGCAGCGCGTCGCGGGTCTTGGGCGGGATCGCGCTCGCCAGCGCGAACGTGACGTGCGGCCGGTGCCGGCCGTGCGTGCGCGCGGCCAGGCTGGGCACTCCTGCCTTGTCCAGCCTGCGCCACAACCCACGCACGGCGGCATCGGCCTCGTCGTCGAAGTAGAACTCCAGCGCCTGCGCCATGGCCGCAGGGTGCCACAGCGCGGAAGCCGTCAGCTCAGCAGGCGCCGCCACATCGCGGTGTCGACGAGCACGTCACCTCCGGCCCGCTCACCCCTGTTCGCCAGCAGCGTCCTGGCCGCCGCGGCGACGTCACCGGAGTCGCCGGCACGCACCGTGCGGACCAGCAGCGGCCACGTCGTCGAGCCCACGAAGCCGCTCTCGTCCGCGACCCGGCCGGCGTAGCACGGCTCGTACGCGACCCCGTTGGCGGAAGCCAGCTTCCGCACCGCGGCGAACGTCGACGTGCCGAACACGCCGTCGGTCGGCACGGCGGCCCCGCGGGCCCGCAGAAGGTGTTGCGCCGCAAGGACTCGCGCCCCGCTCGCGCCCGGCTTGAGCAGCGGCCACGAGTACGGCTGGGTGACCGGCGTGCCGAGTACCGCGCCGACCGCGTCGCGCAGCTCCGGCAACCGTCCATAGAGGACTTCGCCGGGGCACTCGGTGGCGTTGAAGTCGCGGTGGCCCTTGATCTCCGACGGCGCGATGTCGTACTGCTGGGCGATGTAGGCGACCAGCCGCACCAGCGAGTCCCACAGCTGCGGCGTCACGTCCACAGTGGAGTAGAGACCCTCGTTCTCGATGCCGATGATCTCGCTGTTGTGGTCGCCGACGTTGGCGCCCATCACGTGCCGGGTGCCGCCGTCCAGGATCTCCAGGCTCCGGTGCCGGCCCTCCGTGACGTGCCCGCCGCGGCTGTTGGTCAACTGCTGCCCGGTGTCGATCCACCCGCGGTCGTCCATGTGGAAGTCCTGGATGCTGCGGGAGATGGCGAACGCGTGGTCCAGCGAGAAGTCGTTGGAGTTCCCGCCCGCGGTGTGGTGCACGACGATGTAGGTCGGTTTGTGGTCGAGCACCTGGATCGTGCCGTTCGGCGGCCGGGCGCCCCACTCGGCGCAGCCGTGCATGGTCGGCCGGGCAACGGCGTTCGGCCCGGCTTTCGGTTCGCCGGCCGCGCCGGCGCTGATCGGGATCGTGGCGCCGAGCGCGCCGACTGCGGTGACGGTGAATCCGCCGCGTAATAGGGCGCGGCGAGTTACGGCCATCTCGATCTCCCTCGACAAAGGGGCACTTGGCCCAGATCGGTGACTGGCACAGCCGACGGTAGTCACCCGGTTACCTGATGACAAGAGTTCCCCAATTACCAGAGCATTGTGTTGCCGGTTGGCCCGGCGGTCAGGTCAGTGCTCTCCGGGTAACGCGAACAACCCGTCGGAGGTCTGCTCCACCAGGCCGTCCACGAGCAATGAGTCGAGGCAGCGGTCGCGCTGGCCGGCGTCGGACCACACGACGTCGAGCCGCGCCTTGGCCACCGGGGTCGAGGTGTCCCGCAGGACGTCCAGCAGCAGGCCGCGCACCTGCCGGTCGGTGCCGGCGAAGCGCTGCACCGGCTTGGCCGGCCCGGCATACGCCGGCTTCCCGGCCCGCTGCCAGGCACACATGTCGAACACCGGGCAGTCCGCGCACCGCGGCGCGCGGGCCGTGCACACGACCGCGCCGAGCTCCATCAGCGCCGCCGACAGCTGCGCGGCGTGCTCGTCGTCGGCGGGCAGCAACGCGTCCGCGTCGGCCAGATCTCTTGTGGTGGAAGCGGGTCCGGCGTCGCCCGCGCCGTGCACCGCGCGGGCGATCACCCGGCGCACGTTGGTGTCGACGACCGGACACCGCTTGCGGTAAGCGAACGCGGCCACCGCCCGCGCGGTGTACGCGCCGATCCCGGGCAGCGCGAGCAATGTGTCCACATCGGACGGGACGGTGTCGCCGTGGCGCTCGGCGATCGCTGTGGCGGCGTCCCGCAGCCGAAACGCGCGGCGCGGGTAGCCGAGCTTTCCCCAGGCACGCAGCACGTCCGCGGGCGTGGCGGCGGCGAGGTCGGACGGGCGCGGCCAGCGGGCGATCCAGTCCAGCCAGGCGGGTTCGACGCGGGCGACCGGCGTCTGCTGCAGCATGATCTCGCTGACCAGCACACCCCACGCCGAGCAGTCGGGTGCCCGCCAGGGCAGGTCCCGGGCCTTCTCGGCGAACCAGTCGGTCAGCACGCGCGCGTCGAGGCTCATCGCCGACAGATTGTGTCAGCTGCCCGCCGCGGCGGCTCAGTACACCTCGGTCAGCTCGGCGGTTCGCACGTCGTAGACGAACCCGCGGACGGTGTCGGTGTGCAGCAGGAACGGGCTGCGCCGGACCCGCTCGAGCGACTGCCGCACGCTGTCCTTGACCTCGCGGAACGCCTCGATCGCCCACGGCGGCCGCAGCTTGGTGTCCCGCTCGAGCTCGTCCTTGAACTCGTCCTCGGTGATCATCGACAGGCCGCACGAGGTGTGCTGCATGACGATGATCTCGCGGGTCTCGAGCTTGCGCTGGCTGATCGCGAGCGAGCGGATGATGTCGTCGGTGACGACGCCGCCCGCGTTGCGCAGGATGTGCGCCTCACCGTGGCGCAGGCCGAACACGTCGAACACCTTGATCCGGGCGTCCATGCAGGTCACCACGGCGAGGTGCAGGCCGGGCACGGGTGTCGGCACCTCGGGCGCGCCGTGGTCGACACCGACTGCGTGCCGTTCGAGTAGCTCGTCGATCGCGGTCATGGTCCACTCCCGGCCGCAGGGCTTCCCTGGTTCACAACTGAGACTGCGGTGCTGCGCTGGATTCCCGCTCGATTACCCATTGGAACAAGAGCCACGCTCTCGGGCAATATGGCATTGGTTACCTGGTGCAGCCGGCGGACCTGCGCAGATCCCCCGATCGAGGCCCTCGAAGATCCCCGATCCAGCGCAACCGCGGAGTTACGGTCGGTGAGTGATCGAACCAACCGGCCCGCTCCCGCCCTCGGTCTACTGGCGTCGACGCGCGTTCGCCGCCGGGAGCTGCGTCCTCGCGGTCGTGCTGCTGGCCTGGATCATCGGTGTCCTCGTGGGCGCCGCGGACGATCAGCCCGTGCACGGCACCGCCGGCTCGAAGAACCTCGCCGCCGCCCCGAGCTCCCCGCCACCCTCGACCCGTCCCGCGGGCGCTCCGTCGAGCACCGCTTCGCCGACGACCGCCCCGCCCGCCGCCTCGCCGAGCCCGGCCCCGACCGGCCGGCCGACCACCCGGCCCGCCCCGCCGCCCGGCCCGCCGAAGCCCTGCCCGGACGCCGTGGTCAAGGTCGCCGCGCAGCCCGGCCAGCCGTCGTACGAGGTCGGCCGGCGCCCGCTGCTGCGCCTGGTCGTCGTGAACGCCGGCAAGGTGCCGTGCACCCGGGACCTCAGCCGCAAGCTCCGCGAACTCGTCATCACCAGCGCGGACGGCAAGACCCGCCTGTGGTCGAGCAACGACTGCTACGGCCCGCCGGACGTCGACGTGCGCACGCTCGCACCGGGCAGGCCGCTGGTGTTCACGCTGAGCTGGGCCGGTCGCACGTCCGCGCCCGGCTGCCCGGTCAAGCGCACGACCGTGCCGGCCGGCTCGTACCGGGTGATCGGCAGGCTCGGTGCGCTGACCGGAGCGCCGGTCGCGCTGACCATGACCCCCTGACCGGGGTTGTCCACACCTGTGGACAAGCCTGGGGATGAATCGAACGTGTGTTTGCGCCCTACGGCCCGAACCAGCGTTCCTCGGTGGTCCGCGGCGCCGCCGAGGTAGAGCCGATCACGAGCTCGGTGTCGAGCGTGATGTGCCGGGGCCGGCTGTGCTCGGCCGCGCCGAGCAGCAGCTTCCCGGCCGCCCGGCCCTTCTCCAGCACGGGCTGGCGGATCGTCGTCAGGCCGAGCCGCTCGGCCTCCGCGATGCCGTCGAAGCCGGTGACGGTCAGGTCGTGCGGCACCCGCAGCCCACGCCGCTGGGCCTCGGTCAGCGCACCCAGCGCGAGGATGTCCGAGGTGCAGATCAGCGCGGTGACCTCGGGGTTCGCGTCCAGCAGCTGAGCCGAGGCCGACTGCCCGCTCGCCGTGCTGTGGTCGAACCGCTCGACCACCGGCACCCGCGCCCAGTCCACGCCGGCCGCCTCGAACGCGTCCGCGAGCGCGGCGAGCCGGGCACGCTGCACGTGGAAGTGCGCGGTGCGCTGGCGCGCCACCGACGCGAACGCGTCGTTGCGGTCGCGGGCGAGGCGCATGCACAGCACGCCGACCTTGCGGTGGCCGAGGCCGATCAGCCGTCCGGCCAACTGCGCGATCGCCGCGTGGTCGTCTATCCCGACCAGGTCCACGCCGTCCACCCGCGGCTGGTCGCACACCACGGTCGGCACCGGCCGGGACAGCACCGCGGCCAGGTGCGGGTCGTCGTCGGGCACCGAGTACACGACGAACCCGTCGACCCCGGCGCTGTGCACCGCGGTCACGTCGTCGCGCTCCGGGTTCACCGGAACGAGGTGCAGGCCCTGCCCGGCTCCTTCGCACGCGAGCGCGAGCCCTTCGAGAAAGCCCAGAGCGGCGGGGTCGCGGAAGGCGTAGGACAGGTTCTCGGTGAGCAGCAGCCCCACCGCGCCGGCCTTGCGGGTGCGCAACGAGCGCGCGACCGGGTCCGGCCCGGGATAGCCCAGCCGGCGTGCCGTCTCCAGTACCCGCCTGCGCAGCTCGGGGGAGAGCTGATCGGGGCGGTTGTAGGCGTTGGACACGGTGGTACGCGATACGCCGAGCTCCGCGGCCAGCGACGCCAGTGTCGCCGGCCGACGAACATGCATAGGTCGCGCCATGTGCTGACCGTAACGGTTCAGAACCATGAGCAGAAGTCCAAGCACTTTCCGCGGGTTCACCAGATCGGTGGATCACGGTTCGCCCGGTGGTGGTAACCGCACTTGCGGAAGCGTCGTATAGTCGGCGGAGCGTAGTCGGAAACGGTTTCCATTATCTATAGCGATGCATGCATGTGTTCGTGGAGGAGTACCTGATGAGGCTGTCCCGCTCGATTCCCGTGCTGGCCTCGGTCGGCCTGCTCACGCTCGCGCTGGCCGGCTGCGGTGACGACGCGGGCGGCGACCCGGGCGGAGCCGCCGCGGACGGGAAGATCGCCGTGGTCGCGTCCACGAACGTGTGGGGGAGTGTCGCCCAGGCGGTGGGCGGCGATGCGGTGAGTGTCGAGTCGCTGATCAACGATGCGTCGGGCGACCCGCACGCGCACCCGGACAAGCCGGAGGACGCCATCGCGCTCGCGGGCGCCGACGTGGTCGTCTACAACGGCGGCGGCTACGACGACTTCTTCACCAAGCTGGTCGACGGGACCGGCACCGAGGCCGAGCAGGTCGACGCCTTCACGATCTCCGGCTACGCCGATGGTGAGAACGAACACGTCTGGTACGACCTGCCGACCGTGCGGAAGGTCGCCGACAAGATCGCCGATGCGCTCGGCGCGATCGACGCCGGGCAGAAGTCCAGGTTCGCCGACAACGCCGCGTCGTTCGGCGGCAGGCTCGACGCCCTCACCGACACGGCCGAGCAGATCGGCAAGGCCAGCCCGGGCGCGAAGGTTGTCGCCACCGAGCCGGTCGCGCATTACCTGCTCGACGCCGCCGGGGTGACCGACGCGACGTCGACGGAGTTCTCCGAGGCGATCGAGGAGGAGACCGACCCGCCGGTGGCCGTCGTCGCCGAGACCACCGAGCTGATCAGCGACAAGCAGGTCGCGGCACTGGTGAACAACGCGCAGACCGAGACCGCGGTCACCAACTCGCTGGCCGACGCCGCGTCGAAGGCCGGCGTGCCGGTCGTGGACGTGACGGAGACGCTGCCACAGGGCGTGACGGACTACGTTGAGTGGATGACCGAGCAGTTGGAAGCCCTCTCGGGCGCGCTGTCGAAGGCATGATCGTCGACCGGGACGCGGCCCCAGACCTCGCCGTACGGCCCGCGTCGGGGACCGGCGTGGTGTCGCTGCGCGACGCCACGCTGGGTTACGGCAGCCGGATCCTGTGGTCGAACCTGAACCTCGATGTCGCGCCCGGTGAGTTCGTGGCCGTGCTCGGGCCGAACGGCTCCGGCAAGACGAGCCTGCTCCGCGTGCTGCTCGGGCTGACGCCGTTGACCTCGGGCAGCGCGCGGATCGTCGGCACGCCTCCCGGGCGAGGCAACCGCAGGATCGGCTACATCCCGCAGCAGCGCGCGATGGAGGAGAGCGTGACGCTGCGTGGGCGCGACCTCGTCGGGCTGGGCCTCGACGGTCACCGATGGGGTGTCGGCCTGCGCAGCATGCGCTCGCGGCGGGCCCGGGTGGACGCGGCGCTGGACGCGGTCGGCGCACACGGGTTCGCGGACGCCCCGGTCGGCCGGCTCTCCGGCGGTGAGCAGCAGCGGCTGCGGGTGGCGCAGGCGCTGATCAGCGACCCCGAACTGCTGCTGTGCGACGAGCCGCTCCTGTCGCTGGACCTGGCGAACCAGCAGGTGGTGAGCTCGCTGATCGACACGCGGCGGCGGTCGGCGAACACCGCGGTGCTGTTCGTCACGCACGAGATCAACCCGGTGCTGCCGCTGGTGGACCGGGTGCTGTACCTGGTGGACGGCCGGTTCCGGATCGGCCGGCCGGACGAGGTGATGACCGCGCGGACGCTGTCGGAGCTGTACCGCGCGAAGGTCGATGTCGTGCGGGTCGGCGGCCAGATCCACGTGGTCGGCGCGCAGAGCGGGCTGTGCGAGGACCAGGCGCACCACCTGCACGACGAGGACCAGAACTGAGATGGACAAGTTCTTCGACTTCGAGCTGACCGGCGAGCTGCTCTCGTTCGGCTTCGTGCAGACCGCGTTGCTGGCCGCCGCCATCCTCGGGCTGGTCGCCGGCGTGTTGGGGCCGTTGATCGTGAGCCGCAACATGGCGTTCGCGGTGCACGGGACGAGCGAGCTGTCGTTCACCGGCGGGGCGGCGGCCCTGCTGCTCGGCGTGAACGTCGGCCAGGGCGCTCTCGCCGGCGCGGTGGTCGCCGCGCTCGTACTGGGCCTGCTGTCGCGGCGCAGCTCCGAGCACGACTCGGTGATCGGTGCGGTGCTGGCGTTCGGCCTCGGGGTCGGCGTGTTGTTGCTGTGGTTCTACCCCGGGCGCGCGTCGAACAAGTTCGGGTTGCTGGTCGGGCAGATCGTGAGCGTGGACTTCGCGTCGCTGGCGTTGCTCGGTGGGTGTGCGATCGCGGTTCTGTTGGTGCTGGTTGTGATCTACCGGCCGCTGCTGTTCGCGTCGGTGGACCCGGAGGTGGCGCGCGCCCGAGGCGTGCCGACCGGCCCGCTGTCCTTGGTGTTCGCCGTGCTGGTGGGCGTGGCGACCGCGCTCGGCGTGCAGACGGTCGGTGCGTTGCTGGTGCTGGCGTTGATGATCACGCCGGCGGCCGCGGCCTGCCGGGTCACCGCGAACCCGTTGCGTGCCACGGTGTTGGCGGTCGCGTTCGCCGAGGCGTCCGCGGTCGGCGGGATCCTGCTCTCGCTGGCGCCGGGTGCGCCGGTGAGCGCGTTCGTCACGGCGATCTCGTTCTGCATCTACCTGGTGTGCTGGGTACTCTCGCTGGTGCGCGGGCGCGGCGGGCGGCGGGGCGTGGCCACTAATGCAGTAGCAGCAGTACCTGCAGTTCCCCGATGACCGCGCCGATCACCGCGCCGACCGCGATGAGCTTCCACTCGTCCTGCCGGAACGCCGGGCGCAGCAGGCCTTCGTACTCGATGCGGGTGAGCCGGCGCATCCTGGTGGCGATGGTGTCGCGGATGTCGAGGACGTCGGTGGCGTAGTCCGTGGCGTGCGTGATCGTGTCGGGCAGGTAGCGCATCGCCCGGTCGGCGGCGGTGTGCTTCATCTGTTGGTACCGCTCGGATCCCACGGTCACGGCGATGACCGGCTCGGCGGCGCCGGCCTGCTCGTCGATGGTCCTGAGCACGGCGTGGTGGATCATCGCCAGCAGCCGGTCCGACCGCGGCCCCCTGAGTATCGCGTCGAGGATGTTGGGCACGGTCATCACCTCGCGGGCGACGATCTCGGCGTACTGCTTGGCGACCTCGTCCCTGCGCCGCTGGAACACCCCTTGGATCGCCAGGCCGCCGATCCGTTTGGGCCGCCGAGGGAAGAAGACGAGCTTGATGGCGAGCCAGTCGGTGAACCACCCGATGGCCGCGCCGAACAGCGGCAGCACCAGGGGGTTCTTGGTGACCGCCCACACGAC
Source organism: Actinophytocola sp. (assembly GCF_009379765.1). GTDB lineage: Bacteria > Actinomycetota > Actinomycetes > Mycobacteriales > Pseudonocardiaceae > Actinophytocola. Next base: position 13,894 of record NZ_WHTD01000092.1, read on the forward strand.
GGTCTGGACCAGTCCGAGCGTGAGTCCGAAGTAGACACCGCAGCGGGCGATGAACGCCATCTCGGGCTTGGAGATGTCCCGGACGAGGCTGATGAGCAGCGCCTTGTCCCGGTGGAGCGCGTCGACCGCCACCTGCCGGATGTCGAGCACCTCGTCGATGCTCTCCTGGATCTCCGCCATGATCCGCTTGACGAGCACCGGCGACCCGGCCTGCACCTGCTTGACGAGCATCTCCTGCGCGAGCGGCGGCAGCATCTCCCACAGCCCCGGCTGGTACTGCTCCATGACCTCGCGGGTGACCTCGTCCACCGCGATGAGCAGCGGCCCCTCGATCTCCTTGGCGAGCCGGTCCGCGTCGAGCCGCGCGAAGATCTCCTTGGTGTCGACGAGCCGCTTGGTGAGCAGATCCGCCGAGACGCGGATCATCCGCTCGGAGTTCCTCGGCACCACCCCCTGCCAGCCGAGCCAAGGCGCCTTGAGCCCGACGAACCGCAGCGGCCGGAACATCATCTCGATGGCCGCCCGCTTGGTGAGATATCCGATGACAGCGGCGATCACCGGCATGGTCAGGTAGACCTGCCAGTGCGCCACGAAGTCGTCGACCATCTGCGAAGGAACCCCTCGAGCCGTTGATCAGGCTCGCCAGTATCCCGGACCCGATGCCGGCCCGCAGGCGTTCGCCGCCGTGCCCGCTGTCAGTGAGCGACCGCGGCGGCCGTCCGTCGGACCTTTGCGCGCAGGACGAGGTACTTGACGGTGACCACGATCAGGTAGATCGCGGCGACGGGCACGAGCAGAACCAGCAGGGCGGCCTTCCCGCCGGACCTGCCCTCCAGCGTCGCGTCGAAGCCGTCCACCAGCAGCATCACCACCGAGACCCCGATGAGCGCGAAGGTCAGCAGCTGCGACGCGCTGTACACGGCCTTGCGCGCCGCGGTGAGCCGGTCGTCGGTGCCGGTTCGGCGTACCCAGAATCGCAACGCGACGGTGAGCGCGATGCACAGCACGATGGCCGCCGCCGTCATCAGCCAGATCGCCTCGCTGGAAAGACCCGACTCGTCCCGGGTGGCTTCGCGGTAGGCGATGCGGAACTCGTCCCACGCCGAGTTGAACGCCTCCACGTGGGTGTCGTACCTGTCGACGAGCGCTGGGTCCGCGTCGGGCTCGATGAGCGCTTGGACGTCGGAGTCCACCGCCTGGGTCGCGCTCACCGCCGCGCTGATCTTCTCCCGGCAGGTCCCGGCGTCGCTGGGACAGGGGTACGAGCTGGACACCGCGAGGACGTCCCGCAGGGCAGCCGAGGTCACGTCCGCCTGCGCCAGCAGCTCGGCCTCGGCCCCTTCGGTGCCCGGCGATGCCGACAAAGCGACCGCGAACGACGTGACCTCCTGGCGTGCGGCCAGGATGAGGGCGTCCGCCGGGGTGCCGCCGTCGTCCACGCCGTCGTCCGCGGCGGCGGTTGCGAACGGTGTTGCCAGGACACCGACGATCAGTAGGACGGCGCCGACCACGATGGTTCTCACGGGGTTTCCTTCCTCCGGTGGGTCTCGGCCCGTCAGGCCACGTCGACGAACTTCGTCGGCACGGTCCGGCCGTAGAGCAGCTGCGCGTAGTCGTCCTGCTGGTTGGAGGTGTCGATGCCGAACACCTCGACGCCGTACCTGCCTGCCGGCAGCCCGGAGAGGAACACCTCGAAGCCGTGGGTCGGCCCGTACTGCGGGTAGACGTCGGCGACGTCCTGGCGCGGGAGCGCGGCTTCCATGGTCCGCACCAGCTGCCGCTGCCCGTCGGGGAAGGTGAGGTAGATGTGGACGTCAGCCGGTGCCGTCGGCGTGTCCGCGTCGACCACCCAGCCCCGGATGTAGATCTTTCCGGCCTGCCCGATCGCGTCGTTGACGTCGCCGTCCGGCTGGCTGAAGTCGCCGGGCGCGGGCGCCGGGTCGTTCGGGCCGGTCAGGTTCGGGTGGCGGTAGGGCACGTACACCCGCCCGTCGTTGGGTCGGTCGACCGCGAAGACCGCGTACCTCGGCGGAGCGCCCTTGGGGCCGCCGTGGTCATAGCCCCAGTACTGGGTCCGGGCGCTGTCCGCCCACTTGTCGAAGATCGCGACGTGCCCGGTCGGCTTGCCGCCGCCGACCTGCGCGACCAGGATGTCGCCCTGCAGGAGGTCGTTGGTGGAGCCGAGTTTCACCGCGACACCGGGCAGCGTGCCCGAGCCGTAGCTGGTGCCGAGGTTCCAGGCCATCGAGGCGTACCCGGAACAGTCCGGGGTGTACTTCGCGCCGTCCGGCCCCGGCACGGAGTTGTAGGCGTCGCGGTTGTAAGGGACGGCGAGGTTCAGCCAGTACTGCGCGCGCTGGATGATCTCGGCGCGGCTGATGGCGGGCTCGGACCCTTGCCTGAGGTCATGAACGGTGCCGTCCTGCTCCGCCTGGTTCATGAGTGTGTTCGGCCGGGCCGACGGCGTGCCCCCCACGGCGGCCGGGACCAGGGCGACCGCCGTGATCGCCGCGGCGGCGGTGACCAACGCTCCGGCGGTTGCCAGCGCGCCGCGCGACCGGAGTTGGCGGCGCCATTCGTGTTGTGTGGGCACGGCATCTCCTCGAGGTCCTGTCCTGGGATCGCGCGGTCTGACTCATCGACCTTCCGTCGCGTTCCGAATTGTCCGACGTATGTTGCGGCCGCAAATTCAGGAATGTCCCGAATGATTCACGGAAGCAATTTTCGGAATTGCTTTCGCAAGGATTCGTCAGAACTGGTAGTACAGGAAGGGGCTGAACGTGCCCGCGGCGGTCAGGACGGCCGCGTAGAACAAGCCGGCCGTCATGACGGTCACGCGTAGGACGTTCGCCGTTCGGGAGCGGGACGACTCGAGCATCGGGCCGGTCACGGGGTGGGCCGGCATGAAGACGATGCCCAGCGCGAGGAGCAGGATCACCAGGCGCTGGTTCGTGAACGCCTCCGCGACCACGTCGGTCGTCCCGGAGAAGTCCGGTAGCAGCATGTGGCCGATCATCGTCAGGGCCTGGGACATGTCGGTCGACCGGAAGAAGACCCAGCCGATCACCACCAGGAGCATCGTCAGGGCGCGCCGCGCCACCAGGTGGCGGGTACGCACAGGGGAGCGGTCCAGGTGGAAGCCGCGCTCGATGATCAGCAGGGCGCCGTGGTACATGCCCCACACCAGGAACGTCCAGTTCGCCCCGTGCCAGAAGCCCGTCAGCACGAACACCACGCAGAGGTTCCGATAGGTGCGCGCGCTGCCGTGCCGGTTGCCGCCCAGCGGGATGTACACGTAGTCGCGGAACCAGCGGGACAGCGACATGTGCCAGCGGCGCCAGAACTCCGTCACCGTCACCGACGAGTACGGGCGGGCGAAGTTCTCCGGCAGCCGGAAGCCCAGCATCCGGCCCACGCCGATGGCCATGTCCGAGTAGCCCGAGAAGTCGAAGTACAGCTGCAGCGTGTACGTCAGCGCCCCCATCCACGCCACCGAGAACGTCATCTCGTCGTTCGGGGTCGAGAAGCACGCGTCGGCCAGCGGGCTGAGCGAGTCGGCGATGATGACCTTCTTGCACAGCCCCAGCGCGAACCGCGGGAAGCCTGCCGCGATGTCGTCGAGCCGGTGGGTGCGCTCCTGCGGCAGTTGGTCCGCGATCTCCCGGTAGCGCACGATCGGGCCCGCGATGAGCTGCGGGAACATCGAGATGTACGTCGCGTAGGCCACGGGCTGGCGCAGCGGGGGTCTCTCCCCGCGGTAGATGTCCACGACGTAGGAGATGTTGTGGAACGTGTAGAAGGAGATCCCGATCGGCAGCAGCAGGTGCACCACCGGGAAGTCGCCGCCGAACAGCCGCGCGAAGCCGTCCAGCTGTTCGGTGAGGAAGCCGGCGTACTTCCAGATCACGAGCGCCGTGACGTCGAAGACGATCACCGCGATCAGCAGGCCCCGCTTGCGCCGCTTCGCCAGCGCCCACTCGTCGGGCTCCAGTGCCTGCCCGGCGAGGAAGTTCACCACCATGCCGACGAGCAGCAGGATGACCGTCGGGCCGGCGCCGACCGTGTAGAAGACGAGGCTCGCCACCGCGACGATGCCGTTGCGCCAGCTGCGGGGACACAGCAGCACGAGCGCCAGCACGAGCGGCGTGAAAATCCACAGGAACAACGGGCTGGCGAACGACATCCCTCTGACCTCACCTCCCCGACAAGGACGCCTGACCCTATCCGAGTCGTTCGCGCCCACCAGCCCGTACGCCGTGGCCCGGTAGATTCGAGGAGGATGACTCTTCTCACCCGAATCGTCCCGTTCGACACCGGGTCCGTCTTCGCCGCCTGGACCGACCCGGACGTCTTCGCCCGTTGGGCCGGACCCGACGGCTACGACGTGCCCCGCGACCTCGTCACCATCGACCCGCGCGTCGGCGGCCGGTACGACTACTGCTTGGTCCGGGACGGCGAGCGGTACTGGCTGCGCAACGAGATCACCGAGCTGCGCCCGCCCGGGCTCCTCGCGTTCGTCTCGGACCCGATGCCCGAGTATGGCGTCCCGGACCCGGTCACCACCCGGGTGGAGCTCGAGGAAACAGCCGACGGCACGCGCCTCACGCTGCACCGCCCGTACCCGCCGGAGCGCCTCGAGAGTGCCCGAGCCGGCTGGAGCGCCTCGATCGACAAGCTCGAGACCGTTCTCGGAACCTGACCGCGCGGCGCGTTGTGAGTGTCCAGGGTCACGTGGAACCTTTCCCGCTGGTGCCGCCCTCTTGGGGGCATGACGAACGTTGCGTCGCCGCGGGAGATTTCTGCTCGCGCGGCTGACCCCGTGTCGCGGACGACGTCGACCGAGCGCGGGCTCGGGATCGCGTTCGCGGCTGTACTGCTGGTGGACGCCTGTTTCCACCTGTGCTGGTCGACCGGGGCCGGCTGGCCGGCGGCGGACGAGTACTCCCTGTCGCTCGCGGTCCTCGGCTTCGGCGTCGACTTCCGGCCCGGCACACTGATTCCGCTCGCCCTGCTGCTCGGCGCCGGCGCCGGGGTGGTGCTGGCCCGGGCGCTGCTGGGTCGCCGGCACCGGTTCGGCGCGCTCTGGCAGGCCGGCGCCGCGGTGGTCACCGCCGGCGTGCTGCTCCGCGGTCTGCTCGGCCTGGTCTGGGCGGTTCCGGCCACAGGCCACGTCCCCGGCGCGTTCTACTGGACCAACGTGCTCGTCTACACCCCGCTGTGCCTCGCGCTGGCCGCCGCCGGGCTCCGCCTCCTGCGGCCCGCCGAACGGCGCCGGCCGGTCGATCGGGCGGCCGCTCTCGGGATGCCCGTGGTCCTGGTCGCGGCCTTGCTGTTCGGCTCGTACGGCCTGGCGCCCGGGGCCGAGGACGGCTACCCCCCGGATCGCCAGCTCGTCGGGACTGCGTCGCGGTACGTCGACACCCCGCTGGCCCGGTTCCACTTCGTCCGCGAGGGGCAGGGCCCGCCGGTCGTGCTGCTGTCCCCCGGCGCGTCGTGGGTCGCTGCCTGGATGCCGGAGATCCGGGCGCTCTCGGCCACGCACACGGTGTACGCCGTCGACCTTCCCGGCCAGGGCTTCACGCGGCTGCACGACCGTGACTTCGTGTTCGACCTCGACGGGATGACCACGGCCGTCGGCACGTTCCTGGACGCCGTCCACGTCGACCGGGCGGCATTGGCAGGGAACTCGTGGAGCGGCGGCTGGGCGCTCGCCTTCGCCCAGCGCCACCCCGAACGAGTCTCGCGGCTGCTGCTGCTCGCGCCGTCCGGTCTGCACCGCCCGGATCCGCTCGGTTGGGAGCTGCTCAAGCTGCCGCTGGTCGGGCGGACCCTCGCCCAGCTGGGCGCGATGAGCCGGGCCACCCAGGAGTCCGCGTTGCGCGACCTGTTCGTGCACCAGGACGCGCTGACCCCTGGCCTCGTCGAGAGCTTCTACGCCACGAACACCTTCCCCGACAACGTGCGCTCGATGTACGAGCTCGAAGCCGGGTTGGACTGGGCCCCTGTCGAACGGGCGCTCCCGGTCATCCGGCAGCCGACCCTCGTGCTGTGGGGGCGGCAGGACACGGTGCTGCCGGTGGATGACGCCGCGGTGTTCGGCGCCCGGCTGCCCGACGCGACGGTCCACGTCCTCGACGGTTGCGGGCACGCGCTGACCCTCGACTGCCCGGAGCCGGTGTCCGCGCTGATGGAAGGCTTCCTGGGTGACCAGTGAGCTGCCGGTCGACCGGGCCGCGGACCTGGTCCGCGCGGCGCAACGCGGGGACACCCTGGCGATCGGGGAACTGATCGACCTGCTGGACCCGTACGTCGGGCGGATCTGCGGATCCGTCGCCCTCGACGCGGGCGCGGACGCCGCCCAGGACACCTTGATGATCGTCCTGCGGCGGCTGCCCGACCTGGAGCACCCGCGGGCGTTGTACGGCTGGGTGCGCACGATCGCGGTCCGCGAGGCGGTGCGCTACGCGCAGCGGACCGAGCGGACCACCCCCGTCGACGCCGCGCGGCTGGCCGCCGTGCCCGAGCCGGGGGACCGTTGCTGGCCAGCGACATCCGCGACGTGCTCCGCCGGCTCAGCCCGCGGCACCGGGCCGTGCTCGTCCTGCGGGATCTGCACGGTCTGGACGAGGAGAGCGCCGCCGAGGTGCTCTCCGTGCCCACCGGAACCGTCAAGTCCAGGCTGCACCGGGCACGGGCAGCGTTCAAGAAAGCGTGGACCTCATGACCGCACAGTCTCCGACGCAATGGCCGACCACGGGCCTCGACCCGGTACAGCGCCTGCGCGCGGCCGCGGCCGGCGTGCGCGGCGCCGCGGTGACCGAGCGCGTCGTCCCGGCCGAGTTCGCCACGGTGTGGGCGATGCTGACCGACTTCGAGGACGGCTTCACCCGGATCCAGCCCGACATGCGCGACGTCGAGGTCGCCGAGCGGGCCGGCGACCGGGTTGTGCTGCGCGCGGTGAGCCGCCGCGGGCTCCGCGCCAGGCTCGTCGGCGTGCACCGGCCGGGCTGGTGCTGGCTGCAGAGCCGGTTCCTCGTCATCGCGATGGCCGCCGCGCCGGAGCCCGCCGGGGGCACCCGGGTGGCGCTCACCGGGGGTGTGCGCGTGCCACGCCGCCCGGCGATCGTCCCGATCGGGGTCCGTAGGGAGTCGACCCGCTCCCTCGACCGGCTCGAGCGGTTGCTCGGGCCCGCGTGATCAGGTGCGGCCGGCGATCCTGCGGCGGCGGGCCACCTCGGCCAGTACCACCCCGGCCGCCACCGAGGCGTTCAGCGACTCCACCCCGGCCGCCATCGGGATCGACACCGTCTCGTCGCAGGCCTCGCGGACCAGGCGGGACAGGCCCCGGCCCTCCGAGCCGACCACCACGACCAGCGGCGACGTCGCCAGCGACAGGCCGTCGACGGTGACCGAACCGTCCGCGTCCAGACCGACGATCATCATCCCCGCCTCGGCGTAGGTACGCAGGGTCCGGGTGAGGTTGGTCGCCAGGGCCACCGGCAGCTTCGCCGCGGTGCCGGCCGACGTCCGCCACGCCACCGCCGTCACACCCGCGCTGCGCCGCTGCGGCAGCAGCACCCCGTTCGCGCCGAACGCGGCCGCCGAGCGGATCACCGCGCCCAGGTTCCGCGGGTCGGTCACCCCGTCGAGGGCCACCAGCAGCGGCGGCTCCGGCGACTCCGCGGCCGCGTCCAGGAGGTCGTCCGGGTGCGCGTACTCGAACGGCGGCATCTGCAGCGACAGCCCCTGGTGCAGCGCCCCGCCGGTGAGCCGGTCGAGCTCGGGCTTCGCCACCTCGAGCACGGAGATCCCGCGGTCGGCCGCCAGCCGCACGGCCTCGCTCACCCGATCGTCCGCGTCGATGCCCACCTGCACGTACAGGGCGGTGGCCGGCACGTCCGCGCGCAGGCACTCCACCACGGGGTTGCGCCCGGCGACGAGCTCCGCGGTCGGCTTGTCCTTCGACCGGCGCTGCGCGGCGTTCGCCTGCGCGGTGGCGCGGCGCTGGGCCGGATGACCGGGCCGCATGGTCGCGCGCGGCGTCGGGCCCTTGCCCTCCAGGCTCTTGGCCCGCTGGCCGCCGGAGCCGACGACCGCCCCCTTCTTCGTGCCGGTCTTGCGGATCGCGCCCCGGCGTTTGGAGTTTCCAGCCACGTCAGCTGTCCTTAAATGTCCACTGTGGACCATCGGGGGTGTCCTCGATAGTGATGCCGGCGGCCAGCAGCCTGTCCCGGATCGAGTCGGCGGCGGAGAAGTCCCGCGCCTTGCGCGCCTGCTGGCGTTCCTCGAGCAGCTCGCCGACCAGCGCCTCGAGCGCCGCTGCGGCCGAATTGTCCACTGTGGACGAAGAGGCCCAGTCGGGCGGGTCGAGGCCCAGCACGTCCAGCTGGGCGCGGACCGTCGCGGCCGACGATCGGGCGCCCGCGTCGTCGGCGGCGTCCATCGCGGTGAAGCCGGCCCGCACGGTGGTGTGCACGGCGGCGAGTGCCGCGGGCGTGCCCAGGTCGTCGTCCATGGCCGCGGTGAACTCGGGACCGACGGCGCCGGGCTCGACCGACCCGGTGCGCGCGGCCACCTTCTGCACGAACGACTCGATCCGCTGATAGGCGCGCACGGACTCCTCGAGCGCCGGCAGCGAGTACTCGATGGTCGACCGGTAGTGCGGCGCCACGAGGTAGTACCGCAGCTCCTGCGCGCGCACCTTGCGCACCATCTCCGGGATCGACACGACGTTGCTGAGCGACTTCGACATCTTCTCGCCGGCCATGCCCACGATCCCGTTGTGCATCCAGTACCGCGCGAACCCGTAGCCGGCCGCGCGGGACTGCGCCAGCTCGTTCTCGTGGTGCGGGAACACGAGGTCGAGCCCGCCGCCGTGGACGTCGAACTCGCCGCCGAGGTAGGCGAGCGCCATCGCCGAGCACTCCAGGTGCCAGCCCGGCCGCCCGGGCCCCCACGGCGTCGGCCACGACGGCTCACCGGCGCGGGCGCCCTTCCACAGCGTGAAGTCACGCGGGTCGCGCTTGCCCGCTGCGGCCGACTCGCCCTGCTGGACCTCGTCGAGCTTCTGACCGGACAGCGCGCCGTAGTCGGCGTAGGAGCGCACCGCGAAGTACACGTCGCCGGCCGCCGCGTAGGCGTGGCCGCCGTCGACGAGCTGCTGGATCATGTCGATCATCTGGGTGACATGCCCGGTGGCCCGCGGCGCGATCGACGCGGGCAGTACGCCGAGCGTCGCGTAGGCCGAGTCGAACTCGCGCTCGTAGAGGGCCGACCACTCCCACCACTCACGGTCGTTCGCGGCCGCCTTGGTGAGGATCTTGTCGTCGATGTCCGTGACGTTGCGCACGAGCGTGACCGCGGAACCCTGGTGGGTGAGCCACCGGCGCAGCACGTCGTAGTTCAGCGCGCCCCTCATGTGCCCGATGTGCGGCGGTCCCTGCGGCGTGGGCCCACACACGTAGATCGACGCCGTTCCGTGCCGCACGGGATGGAACTCCCGCACGCTCCGGCTCGCGCTGTCGAACAGGTGCAGACTCACGACAGCCCCTCGCAGGCTCGGTGCGGCCGCTCGCGGTGACCCCGTGACATCGGTTCGCTCGCAAGCTCGCTCACGGTTCTCTCTTTCTGATGGGACCGCTGGTGAGGACTGAAAGACTAGTCGCGGGGAACCAGACACGCGGTCGCGACCGCCGCGACGCCCTCGCCGCGGCCGGTGAGACCCAGCCCGTCGGTGGTGGTACCGGACACCGAGACCGGTCCGCCGAGCGCGGCCGAGAGCACCCGCTCGGCCTCCGCGCGCCGCGTGCCGATCTTGGGTGCGTTGCCGATGACCTGGACCGCGGCGTTGCCCAGCAGGTAGCCGGCCGCCTCGACGCGGGAGCGCACCTCGGCCAGCAGCTCGACGCCGTGCGCGCCCGACCAGCTCGGGTCGCCGGTGCCGAACACCGCGCCCAGGTCGCCGAGCCCGGCCGCGGACAGCAGCGCGTCGCACAGGGCGTGCGCGGCGGCGTCGCCGTCCGAGTGCCCGGCGCAGCCGTCGACGCCGTCCCAGCGCAGCCCGGCGATCCAGCACTCCCGGCCGGTCTCGACCGGGTGGACGTCGGTGCCGATGCCGACCCTGGGGATCACGTCTCGGCCCCGAGGAGCGCCTCGGCGACGGCGAGGTCGAACGGCGTGGTGACCTTCATCGCGGCCGGATGTCCGGGCACGGTCGAGATCGGCACGCCTACCCGGTCGGTGAGCCCGGCGCCGGCCGCCGCGGCCTCGCAGGCGCGGCACAGCACGTCGAGGGTGAAGCCCTGCGGCGTCTGCGCGGCCCGCAGGTCCGTGCGACTGACCGTCCCGGTGACGAACTCGCCCGCGTCGACCCGCTTGACCGTGTCCGCGACCGGCAACACCGGCACGACCGCGGGCGCGCCGGCGGCCACCGCGGCGACGACGGCGCGGATCATCTCCGGCGGCGTGAACGCCCGCGCGGCGTCGTGCACGAGCACGATCTGGATGTCGTGTGACTCGTCCAGCGCGGCACGCAGCGCCAGCCGCACCGAGTCGGTACGGTCGGCGCCGCCGGGCACGACCAGCGCGCCGGTGCCCGCGTCGGCGAGCACCGCGCGCGTCGCGTCCACATGCGACAGCGGTGCCGCAACGACGACGCGCCGCACACAGCCCGCGTTGAGCAGGCCGCGTACGGCGTGTACGACGAGCGGTATCCCGCGGACCCGAACGAGAGCCTTGGGGTCGCGGTCACCGAGACGCTCGCCCCGCCCCGCGGCGGGGACGAGCGCGACGGCTTCCGCGTCGATTCTGTTGTTGCTCAGGGCCGGCTAGACAGACGCCGTGGCGAGGACCTCGTCGAGGATTACCTCGGCCTTGCCCTCATCCGTGCCCTCGGCCAGCGCCAACTCGCTGACGAGGATCTGCCTGGCCTTTGCGAGCATGCGCTTCTCGCCGGCGGACAATCCGCGATCCTTCTCGCGCCGCCAGAGGTCGCGCACCACTTCGGCTACCTTGTTCACGTCGCCGGAGGCGAGCTTCTCGAGGTTGGCCTTGTACCGCCGGGACCAGTTGGTCGGCTCCTCGGTGTGAGGAGCACGCAAGACATCGAAGACGCGGTTGAGTCCCTCTTGACCGACGACATCCCGAACACCGACGATCTCGGCGTTGTCCGCGGGAACTCGTACGGTGAGGTCACCCTGCGCGACCTTGAGGACGAGGTACTTCTTTTCCTCGCCCTTTATCACGCGGGTCTCGATTGCTTCGATGAGTGCGGCACCGTGGTGCGGGTAGACGACGGTCTCTCCGACCTTGAAAACCATGTGTCCTCTGCCCCTTTCGCTGACTTCATCTTAACACGTGCCGAGGTGGGCGTGTATCGGACCCACGATCCGTAACCGCAGGTCAGCGGGTACGTGACCAGGGGCCTCGGGGTTGACAAATCCGCTCGGGGCGTGCTGGAGGATTCGTGTCGTAATTCCGGTCGAGGCCGCCGCCCGTCCACCGCCCGTCCACCGACGGTCCGCCGCTCGTCGCGACCGCGGGTGCTCGGAGCACAGTGGACGCGGAATCGCGAACTCGATTGGCGCGCCAGGCAGACCACTCGATCGAGGCGTCTGTCCGTCCCGCTACCCTTCGGCGTGAGTTGGCCTGCCCGAGGAAGGAACCCAATGGTGAGCCCTCTGCGCAAGATCGTGCCGGCGGTGGCCGTTGGCTTCGTCGCATTGCTCGGCATCGCCGGGTGCAGCGCCGGGCAGGTCACCCAGACGGACTCGGTCGCGCCCGCGGTGAACGGCAACAAGGCCGACCTCGGCGACATCGCGCTGCGCGACGTCATGATCGCCTACCCGGAGTCGGGTGCCTACGGCAAGGGTGACCAGGCGCCGCTCGTGCTCACCATCGTCAACACCGGTGCCGCCGACGACGAGCTGATGTCGGTGTCGAGCCCGGCGGCCGGCTCGGTCGAGCTGCTCGGCGACACCACGGTTCCCGGGCGCACGAGGCTGCAGGTGATCGTCCCGGAGGAGCCGGTGGAGGAGTCGTCCGCGCCGGTGGCCACCACGACGGAGAGCGCCGAGTCCTCCGCCCCGGGCACCTCGTCCGGCGAGCCGGGCTCGGCGACCGGGACGTCGGGCGAGGAGACGCCGTCGGGTTCCTCGGCGCCGGAGACCACGGCCACGCCGACCAGTGAGGCGCCGGCGCAGCTGGGCACGATGAGCATCGTCCTCACCGACCTCGTCGCGGACCTGCCGATCGGCAAGAACGTCCCGGTCACGTTCGTGTTCGCCAACGCGGGCTCGATCACCCTCCAGCTGCCGATCGCCTCGCCGGCCACCGCCCGTCCCGACCCGACCGGCGAAGAGGACGAGAGCGACTGAGACAGCCACTGGGACCCGCCCCGGGCGGGCCTCCCCGAACTGTCGGTGGCCCGCTCTAGGTTCTTCCCGTGGCCAAGAACACGCGATCGAGCAAGCCCGGGTACCGCTGCGCCGAGTGTGGGAACGAGTCCGCCAAGTGGTTCGGCCGATGCCAGGAATGCCAGGCCTGGGGCACGTTGGAAGAGATCGGGGTGCCCACCAGGGCAGTGCTTTCCAAGATCGCGGCCGGCGTGCCCAGCTCGCCGGCCCGGCCGATCGCCGAGGTCGACGTCGAGGCCGCGCGGGCGCGCCGGACCGGCGTCTCGGAGTTCGACCGGGTGTTGGGTGGCGGCCTCGTACCGGGCGCGGTGGTGCTGCTGGCCGGTGAGCCGGGGGTGGGCAAGTCCACCCTGCTGCTCGAGGTCGCGTTCCGCTGGGCGGCCCGCGACGGTGCGGCCGCGCCTTCGCTCTACGTGACGGGCGAGGAGTCGGCCGGCCAGGTTCGCCTGCGGGCCGAGCGGACGGGCAACGTCCACGAGTCGATGTACCTGGCGGCCGAGAGCGACATCTCGGCGGTCTTCGGGCACGTCGACGCGGTGAAGCCGGGCCTGCTGGTCGTCGACTCGGTCCAGACCCTGGGCTCCCCGGAGATCGACGGCACGCCCGGCGGGGTCACCCAGGTGCGTGCGGTCACGGCGGCGTTGGTCGCGCTCGCGAAGGAACGCGGCCTGCCGGTGGTGCTGGTGGGCCACGTGACCAAGGACGGCGCGATCGCCGGCCCGCGGGTGCTGGAGCATCTCGTGGACGTCGTGCTCCACTTCGAGGGCGACCGGCACTCGTCGCTGCGGATGGTGCGCGGGGTGAAGAACCGCTTCGGTCCGGCGGACGAGGTCGGCTGCTTCGAGCTGGTCGAGGACGGCATCCTGGGCGTGCCCGACCCGTCCGGCCTGTTCCTCAACCGCCGCGAGACGGGCGTGGCCGGCACGGCCGTCACCGTTGCGGTGGAAGGGAAACGGCCGCTGTTGGGGGAGGTGCAGGCGCTGGTGTCGAAGTCCGCGCTGCCTTCGCCGCGCCGAGCCGTCAGCGGGCTGGACTCGGCCCGCGTGGCGATGGCGTTGGCGGTGTTGGAGCGGCGGGGGCGGATCCGGCTGTCGGAGTACGACGTGTTCACCGCCACCGTCGGCGGCATGCGCATCTCCGAGCCGGCCGCCGATCTCGCGCTCGTGCTCGCGGTCGCATCGGCGGCGCGGGACATCCCGCTGCCACCCGACCTCGTGGTGCTCGGCGAGGTCGGCCTGGCGGGCGAGGTGCGGCGGGTCTCCGGGGTGAAGACGCGGCTGGCCGAGGCGGCGCGGCTGGGGTTCACCAAGGCGTTGGTGCCACCGGACTCAGGCACCATCCCCGACGGGATCCAGGCCACGGTCACCCCCGACCTCGGCGCGGCCTTGCAGGCCCTCTACGCGAACGCCGTGCCGGAGTAGCCCGGCACGGCGTCGGCGGGTCGGCGGGTCAGTCGACGAGCACCGGCAGGCGCTCGACCCCGTAGACGATGGAGACCTTGCGGTAGTTGAGCTCCTCGTCCGCGAGCCGCATCGACGGAAAGCGCCGCACCAGCGCCGGGTAGGCGGCCCGCAGCTCCATGCGGGCCAGCTCGGCGCCGATGCACCGGTGCACCCCGTACCCGAACGCCAGGTGTGAGGTGGCGGCCCGGGTCGGGTCGACCCGCTCCATGTCCGGGCCCAGCACCGGGTCGCGGTCCGCGCCCGAGAGGGACACGAGCACGACGTCACCCTTGGCGATCCGCGTGCCGGCGATCTCCGTGTCCTCGCGGGCGAAGCGCGGGAACGCCACCTGCACCACGGTCAGGTACCGGAGCAGCTCCTCGACGAAGTCGTGCACCGCGGCGTCGTCGTCGTGGACGAGCTTGAACGAGTCGCGGTCCTGCAGCAGCACCAGCGCGCCCAGGGCCAGCATGCTCGCGGTCGTCTCGAACCCGCCGGTGAGCACGCCGTCGGCGAGGCCGGCCAGCTCCAGGTCGCCGACCTGGTCGCCGTGCTCCTTGATGATCATCCCGAGCAGGCCGTCGCCCGGTTGCTCACGCTGCTTCCGCACGACGCCGAGCAGGTACTCCAGCGACTCGGAGATCGCGCCGAGCGACGCGGTCGCGCCGGCGAACAGGTCGAACCGCGCCATCGAGTGGCGCTGGAACTCGCCACGCTCCTCGTACGGCACGCCGAGCAGCTCGCAGATCACCAGCGACGGGATCGGCAGCGCGAACTCCTCCACCAGGTCGACCGGACCGTCGACGGCAGCCATCGCGTCCAGGCGCTGCTCGATGATCGCCTTGATCCCGGGCGTGAGCCGGGACAGGCGGCGCATGGTGAACTCCGGCGTCAGCAGCTTGCGCAGCCGGGTGTGCTCCGGCGGGTCCGCGAAGCCGAGCCCACCAGGGCTGTGGCTCTCCGACGCGCCGTGCTCGCCGACCAGGTTCGCGAAGTCGTTGCTGTAGCCCTTCACGCCGCCGAGGACCTTCTTGGCCTCCTCGTACCCGCTGACGAGCCACACGTTGACGCCGAACGGGATATTGATCTTGCTGGCCGGCTCCCGGGACCGGACCTCACCCAGCTCGGGAACCGGATCCAGGCCGGTCCGCCGGAGCGGCATCAGGGCCCCGTCCGGCAGCAGCGCCATCTTCGACAGGTCGAACCCCTTGCGCTGCGCACGCGCCAGATACCGGCGCGTCACCAGCCCGACAATTCTCGACTTCAGCCCCATGACAATCCCCCTAACTCGTACGCCACGAGGCTATCTGCCCGATGATCGTCGACCCCCGCTACCCGAACGAGTACCCGACGTTCCCCCCGTGAGCGCCGGCCGCCAGAGGCCGTCGCCGAGGCCCGGCCCGGACGTTACGGCCGGCGCGACGCCGCACGCCTCAGGGAAGTCCCCCATCTTGTTCGCCCGTCCCGCACAGGTTCGGCGGGGTGCGCTGACGCCGCCGCTATGACTCGGCGGGAGGCACGTACCTCAGCGCGGCCGCCTTGCCCTCCAGGTACCGCCGCTCCGGCCGGCTGACCGTGCGCTTCGCGGCGCGCTGGTAGTGCTCGCGGGCCGCGTCGAGGTCGCCGGCGAGCTCCAGCAGGTGCGCGCGGACCGCGTCGAGCCGGTGGTGGCCGGCGACCCGCTTGTCGTGCGCGAGCGAGTCGAGCAGGTCGAGGCCGGCGCGCGGGCCGTGCACCTGCGCGGCGGCGACGGCCCGGTTGAGCGTGACCATCGGGTTCGGCGCCATCCGGTCGAGGATCCCGTACAGCACGAGGACCTGCCGCCAGTCGGTCGCCTCGGTGCTCACCGCCTCGGCGTGCACGGCGGCGATGGCGGCCTGCAGCTGGTAGGGGCCGAGCGCGGCGGTGGCCATCGTGCGCTCGATCAGCTCGGTGCCCTCCTTGACCAGGTCCGCGTCCCACCGGCCGCGGTCCTGCTCGGCGAGCGGCACCATCGCGCCGTCGGCGGTGCTGCGGGTGGCCCGGCGGGAGTCGGTGAGGAGCATGAGCGCGAGGAGGCCCGCGGTCTCGCCGTCCTCGGGCAGGATCCGGTGCGCCTCGCGGGTCAGCCGGATGGCCTCCGCGGTGAGCTCGACGCGCTGCAGGTCGGGGCCGGACGTGGCGGTGTAGCCCTCGTTGAAGATCAGGTAGAGGACGTGCAGCACGACCGCGAGCCGTTCGGTGCGCTCCGGCCCCTCGGGCATCGAGAAGGTGGCGCCCGCCTCCTTGATCTTCTGCTTGGCCCGGCTGATCCGCTGGCCCATCGTGGTCTCGGGAACCAGGAACGCGCGCGCGATCTGCTCGGTGGTGAGGCCGCCGACCGCACGCAGGGTGAGCGCGAGCTGCGATGGCGCCGACACCTCCGGGTGGCAGCAGAGGAAGAGCAGCGTCAGCGTGTCGTCGATCTCGCCGCCCGGCTCGTCGGCCGGATCCGGGGTGATCAGCTCGTGGTAGGGCTGCTGGGCCGCGAGCGTGGTCTCCCGCCTGCGGCGGGCGGACTCGCTGCGCCACTGGTCGGTGAGCCGCCGCCCGGCCACGGTGACCAGCCAGCCGGCGGGCTCGCGGGGCGCGCCCTCGGTGGGCCACCGCAAGGCCGCTGCCAGCAACGCCTCCTGGACCGCGTCCTCGCAGGCGTCGAACTGGCCGTGCCGGCGCACGAGCATGCCGAGGACCCGCGGCGCCAGGCCGCGCAGCAGGTCCTCGACCGTCTCGGAGCCCGTCATCACATGTCGAAGCCGGCTTCGAACATCACCGCCCGGATCTCGATGGCGAAGCCGTTGAACCTGGTGTCCGGGATCAGCTTCGCGAGCTCGACCGCACGCTCCGCGGACTCGACGTCGACGAGGTAGTAGCCGCCCATGAACTCCTTGGCCTCGAGGAACGGGCCGTCGGTGACCGCGGGGACGTCGCCGGTGCCGCGGACGGTGACGCTGTTGGCCGGGTCGGCGAGCGCCTGGGTGGCGATGAACTCGCCGGACTCCTGGGTGACCTTCATGAACTCGCCGTGCCCGTCCATGATCGAGTTGCGCTCGGCGTCGGTGAGCGCGTCCATGGCGGCCGGGTTCACCTGCATGATCAACAGGAACTTCATCGTGGTGCTCCGCATCTTTTCGGCGGCCCCCAGCGGGGCCGGATCACGAGGAAGTCGGACCCGCCGGCCGGCCCTCGACATCATCCTCGATATTTTCCGCCGAGCTCGTCGGTGGCGAGGTCGCGCAGCGGGCGCACCAGGTTCCCCCAGGCCACGGCGCATCCGGCCATCACGAACGCGGCGCACCAGGCCCCCGCCAGCTGCTCGACGGTGTCGGCGCCGGTGGCCACCAGGTTGAGCAGCAGGAAGCCGGCGGCGAGGAGGCTGAGCAGCGTGGTCAGCGTGACGGCCAGCCACCGCTGGACGGCCGAGAACACCCCGAGCCCGGCCGCGAGCGCCGCGAGCACCACGACCCAGCCGTACAAGCCGACGAACGTCCCGACGCTGCCGTCGGCCGTGGCCTTGGAGAGGTACAGCCAGCCGCTCGCCGAGTCGACGCTCTCCTCGCCGATCTCGATGTCGGCATACCAGGTCATCGAGAAGGACAGGAACAGCGCGACCGTCGCGACCATCACCAGGAGCCGGGCGACCAGCAGCTCCTGACGCCGCCGTGCCTGGTCGGCCGCCTGGGCCCGCTGTCGCTCGAGTCGCTTGAGGGTGGCCCGCAGGTCCGCGAGCTCGTCGGTGTCCGCCATGGCGGCATGTTCGCACCTCGGGCCGCTTCCGGCAGGCGATTCGGCGAGGCGGTACCCGGACGGGCCCGGACGGTGCCGTGTGGTGCGGACCACAGGCTCTCGGGGGCGGCCGCGGGGGACACTGGACAGGCGGGTGGTTTCTCGACGCGTTGGTGGGTGATGTGGTGGGCGTTCGCCGTCTGGAGAGGTCGGCCCGACGGGTGCTGGACCGGCTGCACGAGCAGGTCGGCGCGGCCGGGCTGATCGCCGCGGCCGCGATCCCGGGCCTCGGCGCCGTGGTCGACCAGCACACGGCCGCGGTGCGCGACATCCTGACCGTCGGCGTGGAGTCGGGCGCGGTGGTGGTGGCCGGCTCGGTGCTGCTGGCCGGCTACGCCCAGGGCGTGCTCGACCACCTGCGGGAGAGTGACCGGCCGCTGCGGGTGCCGGCCGATCCGATCGGGTGGTTACACGCCGACTGGGTCAGCGTCCGCCTGCTCGCGGTGTGCGCGCTGGCCAAGGATCTTCGGCCCGGCCGGCCGGTCGGCTCGACGGGCAACCTCCCCTCCCTCGCCTGACTGACCTCTTACTCCAGCCTGCGCCGGGTCGGCCGGAGCGGCCCGGCCATCCGCGGTCCGGAGAAGCGGCGCTCGAGCCGGCCGAGGCCGTAGCGGACCGGCTGCGCCAGGTACTCGCCGAGCACCACGCCCGCCGCCAGGGCCAACGCCACCGACGCGGCCACCATGAGCGTCGGGAGACCGGCGAGGGACCGCTCGACGGCCAGCTCGAACAGCGCCCGGTACGTCGTCAGGCCGGGCAGCAGCGGCACCATCCCGGACACCGCCACCACCAGCGGCGGGATCTTCAGCCGCCGGGAGAGCACGCCGCCGCTGAAGCCGATCACGGTCGCCGCGA
>NZ_WHTD01000012.1 GCF_009379765.1 Actinophytocola sp.
ACCACAGCCCTACTCGATGGCAGGTCCACCGGTCATCCCAACCAGGCCCTCGACACCGCAGCGACCCTCTACCTCAGCAACACCGACAATCACGGTTAGTAACCACCAAACCCCTCAAGGATTTTAGAGCGGTTGCACTAGTGTCCAAGCTCAGCGCCAGCTCACTCGCCGCCGCCGGTGTGCTGTTCCTCCTGTACCCGGTCCTCCGGCCGTGGACCGATGAGACCACTGTGGACGGTGCGCACGAGGCGATGGCCTCCGGCGCGTGGGTCGCCGCGCACTTCTTCGCCATGGTCGGCTTCATCCTCGTGCCGCCGGCGCTGCTCGGTCTGCGCGACGCGATCGGCCTAGTCCCGGCGGTCACCATGTCGGTCGGCGCCGGGCTCACCCTCCCCTACTACGGCGCGGAGGACTTCGGCCTGCACGCCGCTGCCACCACCAAGGGCACCGACCTGCTCGCGGTCGCCGACGCCACCCGCAACAACCCACTGGCCATCACGATGTTCGGCGTCGGCCTGCTGACGCTGGCCGTCGGCGCGGTCCTCGTCGCCGTCGCGGTCCGGCGGTCGCAGGTGCTGCCCCGCTACAGCGCCATCGCGTTCGCCGCCGGGTTCGTGCTGTTCCTGCCGCAGTTCTTCACCCCCGCACCGGTCCGCATCGCGCACGGCGTGCTGATGCTGGTGGGCCTCGTCTGGCTGGCGGTCGCGATGTGGCGGCGCACCCCGGCGGCCCCGGCGGGCGGGAACGTCCTAAGCGGCCAGAGCGCCGCGTAGCGAGCGGTACAGCAGTGCGGCATCGCCGAGGCGGTGCCGCAGCTGCCGTTCCAGGCCACCGATCGGCACCAGGTTCTGCGGCGCCCGCGGGTCCTTGTGCGGCGAGCTGGCGAGCACCGGCAGCACCCGCGCGGTGACATCGGCCAGCGCGATCGCGTCGTCGTCCGGCAGGTCGGCCGAGCACTCGAGGCGCACCACCGCCGACCACGGCGCCCGGGACGCGCCGGGCAGACGCAGGTACCACGACTTGCGCTCCCACGACGTGCCCATCGTGAACACCGGACTCCGTTGCCCCGGCGCCAGATCCGCGATCACCGCCGCCTGTTCCGGCTGCAGGTAGGACTTCTGGTGCGTCTTCACGTACCCGACGGTCCGCGCCAGGTGGGTGCGCCCGCGCAGCGGACCGTCCACCACGAGCAGGTCGTCCTCCACGTTGCTGTGCTGGCGCCACGAGTTCGCCAGCTCGACCTCGAGCGCGGCGAGCCGGCCCTGCACGCCGAGCGTCAGCTTGTCGAGCCCGCCGGTGGTGCGGTGGAACCTGTAACGCGCGTGCCGGGTCTCGATGTCGCCGCCGACCTCCGCGTAGAGGCCGCGGTCCACGGCGACGTCGATGATCCGCGCGGTGCCGTCGCAGCACACCAGGCCCGCGGCGAGCGACGCGACCACCCCGGGCAGCGGCTCCGGTTCCTTGTCGTGCACCCAGATCCGCGCGTCGATCCGGCGCACGCCGTCGAGGAACAGCACCGAGCCGGGCAGCGCACCGCCCCGCGGCGCGACCGGCCGCCAGTCCGCGGCCTTCAGCTCGATGTCCAGCTCGAGCCGGGCGGTCGACTCGCGGCCGTCCAGCTCGTCCCCGCGGGCGACCCCGTAGCCGGGGTCCCACGGGTCGACCGTGTACGAGGTCGGCGAGAGCACGGTGGTCATGGCGCCACCATCACACCTCGACCCGCCGCAGCCGCGACGACGCGCCGTCCCGGCTCACCGCGAACTGCACCGGCACCCGCTCGGCCAGCGCCGGCACGTGCGTGACGATGCCCACCATCCGGTCGGTCTCCTGCGCCAGCCGCTCCAGTGTGGCGGCCACGGTGTCCAGTGTGGACTCGTCCAGGGTGCCGAAGCCCTCGTCGAGGAACATCGAGTTGAGGTCGCGCTTCCCACCGGACAGCCCGGCGACCTGGTGCGAGAGCGCGAGCGCGAGGGCGAGCGAGGCCTGGAACGTCTCCCCGCCCGACAGCGTGTTGACCGGCCGCTGGGTGCCCGCGTCGTTGTGGTCGAGCACGACCAGCTCGTTGCGCTCGGCCCGGACCAGCTCGTACTGCCCGCCGGAGAGCTGCATGAGGATCTCCGACGCCTCGGTGACCAGCGAGTCCAGCGCCTCCGCGCACAGCCACGCCTCGAACCCGTTGGACTTCAACAGGTTGCCGAGCATCCGCGCGACCTGCTCGTCCTCCCGGCACCGCTCGACCTCCTCCGCGAGTGCCGCGGACCTGGTTCGCCTATCGACGCGATCGGCCAGCTCGGCCTTGGCCCGCTCGATGTGCCCGGCCAGCACCACATCGGCCTTGGCCTTGGCCGGCAGCGGCACGTCGTGCTCGGCGAGCAGACCCGCCACCTCGGCGGCGGCCGCGGTGCCCTGGTCCTTCAGGTCCCGCTCGCGCTGCTCGAGACCGGTGACCCGGCCGGCCAGCTCCGTCTTGTGGGTGCCCGCCCAGGCGAGCAGCGCCTTCCAAGCCGCGGCGAGGTCGATGCTCTCGACCTGGGGCACCCCGAGCGAGACGAACCTGTCGCGGCTGTGCCGCAAGGCCGACCAGGCCTGCTTCTCCTCGTCGCCGAGCGCCGTGCGCTCCCGCTGCGCGCCGTCCACGGCCTTGCGGGCGGCGCGAGCGGCCGTGACCGCGCGGCGTCGCGCGGCGTCGGCGGCCTCGCGGCTCGCGAGCGCCGTGTCGACCTCGGCGGCCGGCGGCGCGTCCCGCAGCTCCGTCTCCAGCTCCGCGGCCTGCCGCTGCGCGGAGCCGACCTCGGCGCGGGCGGCGGCGGCCACCTTGCTCGCCTCGGCGTGCGCCCGGCTCGCGGCGGCGACCTTGGCCTTGGCGGTCCGCGCCGCCGCCCGCGCGGCGTCGAGGTCGGCCGGCACCTGGTGGTGCGGCAGGTCGTGGACCTGCTGGCGGCACACGGGGCACGGCTCGCCCTCGGCGAGGGTCGACGCGAGCGCGACCGCGCGGTGCGCCCGGTCCGCGGTGACCTGCGCGGTCTCGGCCGCGGTGGCCGCCTGCTCCACCGTCTCCAGCTCGACCGCGGCGGCCTGTTCCGCCGCCTCGGCCCGTTCGGCGCCTCCGCGCAGACCGTCGAGCCGTCCGGTGAGTGCCGCCGACCGGGCGTGCGCGTCGCGCCAGCGCTGCAGCACGGCGAGCTCGGGCAGGTCCGCGAGCCCCCGCTCGGCTTGGGCCTCCGCCTCCTCCGTCGCCTGCCGCTCCACGACCCGGCTCGCGATCCGCTCGTCAGCGAGCGCGAGCCGGTCGGACAGGTCGGTGACGTCGCCCGGCTGCCGCAGCGCACCCAGCTCGTGGTGCTGCTCCTCCGCCACCTTCGTCGCGGCGTTCGCCTCGGTCCACTCGACCCGCAGCGCGGCCATCCGCTCCACCGCCGCGTCCACCGTGGGTTCCACGGCAACGAGATCGGTGACGCGTCGCTCCGCCGCGGCGACTACCTCGTCGGTGATCATGCCCAGCTCACCCAGCCGCTTCTGGGCCGTCTCGAGCTTGCCGGCGGCGAGCTTGGCGCGTTCGCGGGCCCGCTGGCCGACGTCCTCGTAGACCGCGTAGGCGAGCAGCTGGATCAGCAGGTCCTGCCGGTCACCGGGCTTGGCCTGCAGGAACTCCGCGAACCGCCCCTGCGGCAGCACGACGCACTGGGTGAACTGCTCGTAGCCGATGCCGAGCAGCTCGCTGACCGCCCCGGTGACCTTGTCGCCCTCGGCCATCGGCTGCGCCACTTCGAGGATCTTGGCCATGTCCGCGTCGGCCGGAACACCGGCGTCCACCCGGTCGAGCCGAGCCTCCTTGGTGTGGACCTTGCCGCGCGCGTCCCTGCGCAACTGCCGGACCGCGACGTACCGGCCACCCGCGGCCTCGAAGACCAGACAGACGGTGCACTCGTTGACCGATGGCGCCAGCGCGTCTCGGATGGCGTCCTTCTTGCCCCAGCGGGGAACGGTGCCGTACAACGCGAAGCACAGCGCGTCGATCACGGTGCTCTTGCCCGAGCCGGTGGGCCCGGTGAGGACGAAGAAGTCTACATCGGACAACTGGACGTCGGTGTTGTCCCGGTAGCTGCCGAACCCTTCGAACACCAGCCGCACTGGGCGCATCAGTGACCTCCGGTCGCGTCTTCGAGCAACTCGGTGAACATCGCGCCGAGCCGCGGATCATCGATCTCCTTCTCCGCGAGGAAGTCCGCGAACAGGTCGTTCGGCGACCGGCCGGTCCGGGACCGCGTCACGCCGCCGGACTCGGCGCGAGCGCGGAACTTCTCGTCGATCTGCACCTCGAGTGTGTTCGGCAGCTTCTCGCGCACCACGTCCGCGAGACCCGCGCTGGCCTTCTGCGTAAGGATCACCCGCAGGAAGGCGTCCCCGGCCTCCGCACCGGCGGCGACGACCTCGTCGAGCGTGCCGCGCAGCGTGGCCAGGGTCCGGCCGCCCTTGAGCGGCACCGGCCGGATCGACGCCCGACTGTCCGGCGTCGCGTGCACGATCACCGCGACCGACTGGTTCTCCTCCTCGCCGAAGTCCAGGGCCAGCGGCGAGCCCGAGTACGCGATGGGGCAGGGACCGCCGATCTGCTGGTAGCGGTGCAGGTGCCCCAGCGCGGCGTAGTGGGTGTTGGTCGGGAACGCGTCGGGCGGTACCTCGTAACCCAGCAGCTGCACGGCTCGCTCGCCGCCGCCCCAGCGGCCGCCGAGCAGTGTCGCGTGGGTGGTGACCAGGTTGACGGTGTCGGCGGTGAAGCCGGCGCACAGCATCGAGATGATCGCCTTGACGCGGTTGGCGTAGTCCTGGTTGTGCTGGGACGGGTCGTGCAGCAGCACCTCGGCCGCGCGCACGGCGATCCGGTGGGACAGGAACGGCAGCGCGGCGACCACCGCACGCTCACCGGACCGGGTCTCGAGGGTGACCGTGCCGCCGGTGTCCGGGCGCTGCGGCGTGCCGACCACGTGCAGCCCCAGCTCGCCGAGCACCGGCCGGTAGACGTCCTGCACCAGCCGTGGGTTGTCGTGGTTGCCCGCGAGCACGACCACCTGGCGGCCCCCGCCTCGCAGGTCCATCAGGGTTCGCAGCACGAGCCCCTGCGCCTGGGGGTTCGGGGCCGCGGTCTCGAACAGGTCGCCCGCCACGATGACGACGTCGACGTCCTCCTGGTCGGCCACCCGCACGAGGTCGCGGAGCACCGCCTTCTGCTCGTCGATACGTGGCTGGTTCTTGAGCACCTTGCCGACGTGCCAGTCAGCCGTGTGCAGGATCTTCATGCGGCCCTTCTCTAGTGTCGCGTGACCCTGAAACCTTTACGCCGCTGCGGCCCACGCGGCCCCTGGCTGCGTTGGAGAAAAGCCGAAGTACAGCCAGTACGAGCGACTTTCCTCCGCCTTGCCAGGAACCACGTGGATCCACAGCGGACGCAAAGGAACAGGATCACACGACACTAGAACGGTGGCGGGTCGTCGTCCAGGCCGGCGAACGGGTCCGCCGGCGCGGCCGGGCCCGTGTCGACGCCGGTCCAGTGGCCCTTCTCCGCGGGGCGGGTGGCCCACGCGGGGAACGGGAACTCGATGGCGAGCGGCACCGGGATGTCCGGCTGCGACACGAACATCGTGCCGGGCTTGGCGATCGTTGCACGCTGCCGCTGCGCGGGTGGCAGGTAGCCGTACTCGGGCCGGGCGGCCTCGGCCGGGTCGAGCCGGCCGGCGACGCGGATCGAGCAGTTGGCGACGATGCGGCGCTCGACCTCGCTCGCGGTCTGCTGCGCGCCGATGAGGATGACGCCGAGCGAGCGGCCGCGCTCGGCGACGTCGAGGAGGATCTGCTTGATGGGGCTGTCGCCGTCGCGCGGGGCGTACTTGTTGAGCTCGTCGAGGACGATGAACATCAGCGGGCGCGCGGTGCCCATCTCCTCCTTGCGCCGGAACTCCTGGCGCAGCGACACGCCGACCACGAACCGCTGGGCGCGGTCGGGCAAGTTGTGCAGGTCGATGACCGTGACCTGGGCCTCGGACGTGGTGAGCGCGCGGTTGCCGCGGTCCTTGAGGTCGGCCCGGATGATCGCCGACAGCGGGCGCACCGCCGAGCGCAGCCGGCGCAGGAAGGCGTTGACGCTGCCGGTGGAGGTGCTGCCGGCCACCCAGTCGCGGCGGGTGTCCTCGTCGAGCAGCTCGTCCTCGATGAGGCCGACGAGCTGCTCGAAGCTGCGCAGCTGCCCGCCCCGGCCGGGGTCGACGTTGGCGATCTGGACCGCGCCGTCCGCGCCGACCTTCGAGTGGTCGCGCTTGAGCCGGGCGGCGACCTGGCCGATGAGCATCGTGTACTGGCTGCGCTCGTCCTCCCCGTCGGCGAAGACGAACGGCATGAGCTCCTGCTCGCAGAACTCGGCGAGGGTCCAGTAGAAGGGGCTGACGGCCTTGTCGCGGGCGCGGACGTCCGGCGTGCCGCTCGAGTCGCCGGGCCTCGGGGGCGCGAAGACCTGGACGTTGCGGAACGAGGTCGCCGGCAGACCGAGCAGGCCGTACTTCGCCCGCGCCTCGTCGGTGAGCCGGGAGTTGGTGTAGTCGAGGAAGAGCAGGTCCTCGCCCTTGACGCTGAAGATCAGGGCTTTCGTGTTGTGCGCCTCGCCGGCCAGGACGCCCGAGTTGAAGATCGAGTGCAGCAGGAACGTGGCGAAGCTGGTCTTGGTCGCGATGCCGGACACACCGGAGATCGACACGTGCCCGCCGCGCGTGCCGTCGACGAACTCGAAGTTGAGGTAGACGGGCTGCCCGTCGCGCCCGAGGCCCACCGGCACCTTGGCGTCGGCCATCTTGTCGAAGTACAGGGCCGAGTCGCGCTCCTCGCCCACGGCCCGGCTGACGGCCTCGCCCGGCCGCGGCGGCACGTAGACCTCGGGCTCGACCCGGGTGACGGTGACCTCGGCGACCTCGGACACCTCGGCCGGCAGCGCCCCTTCCTTGATGAGGAAGACGTCCGAGGCGAACCGGGCGCCCTCGTGCCCGGCCTCGACGTTGGTGACGACACCGGCGATCTGGACCTCGGTCCCGTCCGGCAGCTTGCGCCGGGTGACCACGACGTCGTCGAGCTGCAGGAACTGGTCGGGAGCCACCCCGACCGAGAACTCGAGCGGCGAGGCCGCGACGGTTCCGACCACCAGCCCGACCGGCACCTGCCCACCCGGGGCAACCTCCCCGTTGGTCGCCGGACTCGGCTCGGCCACAGACGCTCCTCGGCTCGCTCGTCAGCTGAGCCCGCAGTCTATGTCCGGCCTCCGACCAGACCCGGGAACCCCGCCACCGGCACGTCGCTTACCCCGAATGCACCTTGATATCGCCGGCTACCGCGAGTAACAACAAATAGCGGCGACGGGCCGGGGAATTGCCGTGTCCCGCGTAAGCAGGGCACCTTGGCCAGGTCCCCTTGCGGGTTTACGCGACCGGCCAGCGGCTGGTCACTCGAGAGGGAGGGGCCCTCGATGGACACCGCGTTGACCGGCGTGACCGACGAGGCAGTCAGCCGTCTCCTCGGCGAGGAACTTCGCCGGGCGAGAGACAGAATCGGGCTGACCAGAGCACAGCTGATAGCCAGGATGCCGGCCGACATTCATACACATACGCTCGCGAGTTACGAGAGCGGCATTCGGCAGTGCACCGTAGTCCGATTCGTCGAGATATGTCGGGCCTTGGGCGTGGCCGCGCCGAGCGTGCTCGGCCTGGCCTTGCAACGAGCCAAGGTGGAACTGCAGACGCTGACCCTGCAGGTCGACCTGCCAGCGGTACTACGCGACGACACCGCCGAGTTCGCCCAGGTGCGCCGGTGGGCGAGCAACCGTCTCACGCAGTCGGAGGAGTCGGAAGTCGCGTTTCTCGAGCCGGCGGCAGTGGACGAGATGGCCCACATATTCGGCATTCCTCGGCCGGCGCTTGTCGACTACCTGGCCACCTTCCCTCCGCGCTCGGCGCGTCGAGACGCAGATCTCCGCTGATCAGCGGAACGGAAACCAGCACCACCAGAACATCGTCATCACCGACCACCGCCCTTGGTCCGTCGAGTCGCGCCGTCGACAGCACCCGCCCGAAGGGTTGCGACCACCGCAACCTGGTTCGTAAACATGCTGGTCGTGTCCACAAGACCTCTTTCAGGGTCCAATAGGTACGTTCGGTAGCCGACAATGGTGATGCCGTCCCAGCAACTCGCTCGCGGTGCGGCGATCTCACACCCGTCCAGGTCCGAAGTCAACGCCTACGGGACGTGTGACACTCAGTGTCACATCTGTATACAGAGGGATACCACGTCGAAGCCACGACGGTAACCAGGCCTTACTCACTCATGCCATACCCAGACAGGCTCTTACTTCACCCAATGGGACAACGCATCACACGATCGGGTGGTCCTTGATGTGTGGCGAGACGGCTCGGTCGGCGAGCGGACCCTCAACCGACCTCTGACCTGGGCGAGCCTCCGGTAGCCGGGGCTCGCGGACCGGGACGTTGTCGATCTTCGCCTGAACGATGGCGGCGCGGCTCCCGTTGCCGATGCGGACGTTCAGGTCCGCCGCGAGCTGCCACGCGACCACGGCTTCGGGCAGGTTCGCGTCGGCGTGGTACGCGTCGCCGAGCACCTCCCTGGCGCGCGCCTCGTCGGTCACGCTGCGCGTCTCGCGGCAGAGCTCGATGGCACGTCGCGCGTGCTCGACCGCCGCCGCCGGGACGCCCCGGTCGCCGTTGATCTCCGCCAGCGCGATGCACGCCCGCGCCGTCATCTCCAGGTCGATGTCCTCGACGACGGACAACGCCCGCTCGCAATGCGCCACCGCGTCGTTCACGTTCCCGAGGTCGCGGTAGATGATCCCGATGTCCACGAGGCTTCCCCCGTACGCGGACTGCTCGCCGATGCGTTGCGCCAGATGACCCGCCTCGCGGAGGTGGACGAGCGCCGTGTCGTACTGCTCGACGTGCCGGTAGGCCTCTCCCAGGCTCCGGTGGATCCAGCACAGCGCCTCGTGATCGTCGATCCCGGTCGCGACGTCCAATGAACGCAGATACAGCTCGAGAGCCGCCGGAGCGTCTCCCCGAACCAGTTCGAGCCGACCGAGCTGGTGCAGTGTCGAGGCAACGCCTCGTTCGTCCCCCTCGTCCTCGACCAGACGGAGGGCGGCATCGAGGCAACGACGAGCTTCCGTGTGCTCGCCGAGGGAGACCTCGACCATGCCCAGACCCACCAACGAGGAAGCTTCGCCGGTCCGGTGGCTCGCAGCTCGAGCGGCCGCCACGGCGAGCCGTCGAATCGCCTTGCTGTCGTCCAGATAGCCCCTGCGGTCGAAGTAGGTCGCAACCGGATCCGTGAGCCGCCAGGTGTATTCGTCCATGCCATGGTCGGCAGCGAGGTTGACAGCAGCGATGAGGTTGGTGCGTTCCCGGTCGAACCACGAGCGAGCCGCCGGCCCGTCGGCGAAGCTCATGGAGGGAATGTCCGGCGCGGACGCCAGCGCCGGTGCCATGGGCTGGCCCGGGTACAGCGTCGCCGCGGCGTTCCGGGCGCTGGCCAAATAGAAGGCGACGATTCGCTCTCGGGTGACATTCCTTGTCTCCGGGAGCTCGTCGAGCGCCGCGCATTCATCGGCGAATTCGCCGATGAGGTCATGAAAGTCGAACCGATCGAGTGCGCGAGGTTGTTCCAGCAAATGCATGCTGAGTAAGGCGTTGAGACTTTCGTTGGTCTTTGCGCGAGTGCGGCCGTCACATGCGCACGCCGCGTCAATGCTGATGTCCGGTCCGGGGTGGAGACCGAGCAGCCGGAAGAGGCGACGCTCTGCGGGTGCCAAGGCCAGGTAGGAATGGGAGAAGAACGCGCGTACGGTCGCCGCACCGTCACCGTGCTCGCCGACATCCGTGAGCAGCTGCCGCCGGTCAAGCTGGTCAACGTAGCCCGACAGCTCCGCGGCCGGGGCGCGGGTCAGGTGGTCCGCCAGCAGCGTGATCGCCAACGGCAACCCCCCACACAGCTCCACGAGCCGAACACGGCGTTCCGGGTCCATCTGCGTCCGGCCGCCGAGTCTCATCGCCAGTAGGTCGTCTCCCTCCTCGTGGGTCATCGGCTCGACCCGAACCCGACGGGCGCCGGTCGCGGCGGCCAACGTGCCCAGGCGGCGCCTGCTCGTGATGAGGACCAAGCAGCTCGACAACAATCGAACGAGGCCATCCACCTGGGCATGCTCGCCGGCGTTGTCCAGGATCACCAACATGCGCCGTGAGGCGAGAACTCGGCTGAGGAGCAGTTCCTTGGAACGGCGAACGGTCGTCGCGTCCGGCTCTTGGCCGAGTGCGATGAGGAAGTCGTCCACGACTGTGGACTGCTCGATCCGAGCAGCGTCCGCGAACCCCTTGAGGTTGACGAACAGCTCTCCGTCCGGGAAACGCTGACGAGCTCTGTATCCCCACCGGACGGCCAGTGCGGTCTTGCCCACGCCGGCTATCCCATCGAGGATCACGACTCCGCTCGTCGCCTTGCCGCCAGCAGTGGTCGTCGCCGCGTCGAGCGCGGCCAGGAGGTCCTCGCGACCGGCGAAGTCCGCCAGGTCGTGCGGCAACTGCCGGGGTGCGACCACCGGCACGGCCGAGTACACGGTGTCCCGGTTCTGCATCACAAGGCTGTTGTAGTGCGCCAGAAGGTGTTCGGCCGCGGACTCGTTCGCCTCGGCGCGGAAGTGACGGCGCATGCCGAGGTGGTAGGCCGCCGCATCGTCCGCACGGGTGACCCCGTGCAGTACGGATAAGCGCAGCATGGCGAGCCGCAAGTCGTGCGGGTGCTCGCTCTGGAGTTCGTCGAGCCGTTCGAGGGCGTCGTCGAGTCGGTCCGTCGCGACAAGCGCGTCCAGCAGGGCGACATTGGCCGGCAGCCATATGTTGTGCACGAACTGGTCGCGCCATGCATCCGCACGGGCGCTTGCCAGGTCGGCCAAGGGGCGACCCCGCCACAGTGGCAGCGCCTGTTCGACCAGCTCGACCGTCCGATGTGGATCACGCTGGCGGGCCTCGGCTCTGGCCGCCGCGGACAGTTCGCGGAAACGCTGATAGTCGATCTCGGACTTGTCCACCTCGAGCACGTACCCACCGTTGGCGGCGCGTAGTTTCGGCGGCGAGTCCAAGCGCTGTAACGACTTCCTGATTCTCGTGGCATACGTGTAGAAGGTCTGCGCCGGATACTGCGGCAGCGGCGCGTCCCGCGGCCACACCCACTCCAGGAGGGTGTCGACCGGAACCGGGCGGCCCGGATGCGCCAGCAGAGTCGCGAGAAACCCGCGTTCGCGCAGCCGTCCCCAGGACTCGTCCATACCGCCGTCTATACGGAGGGCGGTTGTTCCCAGGATCCCGAACGATGTCGTGTCCACCAGCTTTCACCCCATGAAGCTGGTCCCGACCACCAGTTTCCGGTGGGGTCCGCGGAGCGGCGCCAATCGGTGGATACTACTGAACGATGGAGATCAGTAAGCAGGTCGTAGCTGAATTGTTGCCCGGGACAGCACGATGTCCAGTTCCATGAAAGGTTCCTGACAGTAGATTCGCCCACAGGCCTGCCGACGGCTAAGTGGAATGCGGAAACCGCGCTTTCCCGGGCGGCCAGGAAATTCCCATGTGTAAATCCGGGTAAGGGCGGCGACAAGGACCGTCACCGACGCTGGTCGTGGCCGATCGGGACCGGAGACCAACTCCACGCACGACGACGCGATGCCCGCGGCCGGGGAGGCGAGATGCATGGCTCATGGGTACGCGGACCGGTCGGGCTCGACGCCGGCGCACGGATCACCCGCGCCGGGTTCCGGACCGTGCTGGTGATGGTGCCGTCGGTCACCGCGGGCACGCGGCTGCTCGACCTGCTGCCGCTCGTCGAGGTCGACCACCGCGTGCAGGCGGTCTTCACGGTGCCGAACACCGGCGAGACATGGCACGGCGTCGAGGAGTTCACCCGACGCACCGGCGGGATCGTGGTGCCTTGGGCGCAGGCGATGCGGCACCGCTGGGATCTCGTGCTCACCGCGAGCCACCGGCACATCGAGCAGGTGCACGGGCCGGTCCTCGTCCTGCCGCACGGCGCCGGGTCGGTAGGATCGTTGCGGCGCAGCCGAAAGGCGAGCGGCGCGACCCGGGACACCACGGGGCTCGACCGGGACCTGCTGACGTTCCGCGGGCGTCTCGTGCCGGCCGCGCTGGCGCTGAGCCACGAGCTCGAGCTGGCGGTGCTGCGCCGCACGTGCCCGGAGGCCGAACCGGTCGCGGTGGTCACCGGCGACCCCTGCCTGGACCGAATGTCGGCGAGCATCGGTTTCCGCGACCACTACCGCTCGGCCCTCGGCATCGCCGACGGCCAGGAGCTGGTCACCATCAGCTCGACCTGGGGTACCGAGTCGACCTTCGGGCGGCACCCCGAGCTGTACCAACAGATCCTGACCGAAGCAGACGACCGCACCAGGGTGGCCGCCGTGCTGCACCCGATGGTCCATGCGGCGCACGGGTCGCGGCAGGTGCACACGTGGCTGGCCGCTGCCCGCGACCGCGGCCTGATCGTGGTCCCGCCGGACGAGGGCTGGCGTGCCGTGATGATCGCGAGCGATCGGGTCCTCGGCGACCACGGCTCCACCACGAGCTACGCCGCCGCCATCGGTCGGCCGGTGCACCTCGCCGCGTTCCCCGCGCGCACAGTGCGGCCAACCAGTATCGCGGCGACCCTCGCGCGCACCGCGCCCCGGCTCGACCACGACCGACCGGTGCTCCCCCAACTCGCCGACGCGAAGCCGGTCCCGTCGCTGGCCGGCATGATCACCAGCCGGCCGGGTTCCGCGGCCGCCATCCTGCGGAGAACCATGTACCGCCTGCTGGATCTCGACGAGCCGTCCTGGCCGGCGCCGAACGCCGTGCTCCCGCTGCCCCGTCCCGCCACCTGCCCGGGAGACCGTCATGTGTGATGACCGCCCCGTGGTCCACCTGCACGCGCCCGGCGTGTACCTGGTCGATGTCAGCGGCGACCCGCCGACCGACGGTGTGCTTGTCGACCGCACGCACGCGGACGCGCGCTGGCTCGCGCTCGCCGACGTGGTCGTCACGTCGCCGCCCACCGCGGACCCGACCCGGCTCGTCCGGTCGGCCGCGCTGGCCTACCACGCACGGGTCAGCCGGACTCCAGCGCGGACAGACGGGACCGCATGACATCGGCGCGCGGGTCCTCGACGGCCGCATACAGCTCGGCGGCCTCGCGGTACCGGCCCGCCGCGACGTCCCGGTCCGCGCGTCGCTCGGCCACCTCGCCGAGCTGGGCCAGGATCTCGGCCTGGTAGTAGGGCGAGCCGAGCGCCTGCATCAGCCCGAGCGCCTCGAGCAATGGCGCGTCGGCGAGGTCGGCACGGTCTGCGCGCAGCCGCGCGGCGCCCAGGAACATCAGCGTGCGCGCGTGCTGGGTGCGGTCGCCGAGTCGCGCCATCTCGGCCGCCGCCGCCATCAGCTCGCCCACGGCTCCGTCGTGGTCACCGAGCCGGCTCCGGAGGTCGCCGATCCGTCTGCGGCACAGCGCCACGCCCCGCCACTCCCCGAGCAGGACCTGGGCGTCCCGGGCCGCCTCGAAGTACGCGAGCGCCGCCGGCAGGTCGCCGAGACCCCGCGCCGCCCGGCCGAGCTGAGACTGCGCGATCGCGCACGCCTGGTCATCCCCGGCCTCCTCGGCCAGCCGCAACGCCGCGGTGTTCTCGGCGACCGCGTCGTCGAAGCGACGCAGCTTCGCGTAGGCGAAGCCCAGCTGCGAGCGCATCCTCGCCTCGGCCCGTGCGTCGCCGCACTGGCGCGCGGCGGCGATGCCGGTCCGGTGCATCTTGATCCAGTCGCCGTAGTGCCTGGTGTTCAGGAAGAAGCCCCACAATGCCTCGCACATCTGCCAGGCCAGCTCCGGCCAGCCGTACCCCGCCGCGGTGTCGACGACGACGCGGAGGTTCACGCGTTCGGTCTCCAACCATGACAACGCGGCCCGTGCGTCGGCGAACTCGGGCCGGGCGTCTCGGTACCGCGGGCCGAGTCGGGGTCGCGCGGGGTGCACCACCACGTCGGCGCACACCGCGCGCCCCAGGTACCACTCGGTCATGCGGTGCACCACCACCGCGTGTTGCTCGGGATCGTCCAGCTCGGCCCGCCTGCGCGCGTGCAGCCGCAGCAGGTCGTGGTAGGCGAACCGACCGTCCCCGACCTCGGCCACGAGGTTGGCCTCCACCAGTTCGTCCAATGTGGACTCTGTACGGTCGGCCGGCCAGCCCGCGGCGGCGGCGGCGACCTCGGTCCCGAACTCCCGTCCGAGATGGAACGCGCACAGCCGGTAGAGGTGCGCGGCGTCGCCGGCCAGCCCGTCGCAGGCGGCGTCCAGCACCGCGCCGACCGACACGTCGCCGGTGAGCGTCAACGCTGGCAGCCTGCGCTGGTCGACTCGCAGGTCGGCGAGCTCGCGGTCCAGCGAACGGCGCGGCCGGGCCGCGAGCCGCGCGCCCACCACGGACAGCGCCAGCGGCATGCCCCCGCACAGCTCCGCGATCGTCCGGGCGGCCTCGGCCTCGGCTGTCACCCGTCCGGCGCCCAGCATCTCGTGGAGTACCGAGAGCGACCCGGCCTCGTCCAGCGGTGCGACGTCGACCCACCGCGCGCCGTCGAGCGCAAGCCCGGACAGCCGATACCGGCTGGTCGCCACGACCACGCTGGGCACCCCGGCGGGCACGAGCGCCCGGACCTGCGCGGCGGACACGACGTTGTCCAGCAACACGACGAGCCGCCGGGTCGAGGTGACCGAGCGGTACATCGCCTCGCGCCGCGGTTGGCCGACCGGAACCCGCTCGGCCGCGACGCCGGCGGACACGAGGAACCAGTCGAGGACCTCGGTGGGCGCGACCGGGACCGGCTGCGCGGCGCCGAGGTCGGCGAACAGCTGCCCATCCGGGAACTCCGCGCGGAGCTCGTGGAGCCAGCGCAGCGCCAGCGACGTCTTGCCGACCCCGGCCGGCCCTGTCAGCACGACGAGCAGCGACCCCTCCGGCAGTGCCTCGCGCAACCGGCGCAGCCGGGTGAGCTCGGCCTCCCGGCCGGCGAACGACCGTGGCGCCAGCGGCAGCTGGGCCGGCATCCCGCGCTCGGCCCGCGAGCCGTGGAAGTGAACCGAGCCGACCGAGCCCGCCTGCACGACCTGTCCGGACACCGCGCCCGCGACCTCGTTGCGAGCCGTCTCGCCACTCTCGGCATCCCGGCTTCCCACGCGACCTCGCCCCGTCGTCCACGCACTCCCACCAGTTATAGTCGCCGATCGTGACATCCACGTAACAGTTCGCGACGGAGAGTCCCGTCGTCACCGGAAGGCGTGCGCTTGTGGCACTCGGGCAACGCCCGCCGGAATCACGATCGAGGTCGCAATCGGAGAAACCATTGAACGAACGGTCACCAGGACGATCCGGGTGCTGCTGGCCGAGGACATGGACCTGTTACGCACGGCGCTCGTCAGCCTGCTCTCCGACGAGGAGGACATGGAGGTGATCGCCGACGTGAAGTGCGGTCACGAGGTCGTCCCCGTCGCGCTCGTGGATGGCGGCGATCGTGTTGGCCACCTGGCGGTGGACGCTGACGGCCCAGTCGGTGAACTCGGCGTAGCGCTCGGGGCCGGCCGAGGGGTCGATCAGCGGGTAGCGCAGCGTGATGGCCTTGCCGAGCACGTCGCCCTCGACGTACTCCATCACGAGGAACCGGTGCTCGCCGAGCCAGAACAGGTCGTACACCTCGGGGATGCCCGGGATGCCCTCGAGCCTGGTCAGCGTCTCGTGCTCGCGCCCGAGCCTGCGGACGGCGTCGTGGCCCCAGGCGTCGAGGCCTGCGTGCGGGCGGCCTTCCTTGAGTACGACCTGCCGGCCGGTGCGCGTGTCCCGGCCGACGTAGATGCCGCCGCCGTTGGAGAAGTGCAGGACGCGCTCGATGACGTAGGGCAGGTCGGTGGTCGTGACCGCGTTGCGGGCGTCGAGGTGCGGTTGGAGGAAGCCGGGCAGCGTGACCCACGGTGGGACGCGGAAGACGGGGTCGCGGCGGTCGGGCACAAGGGTGCCGGTCTCGTCGGCGATGGCCTCGACGACCTCGCCGGTGTCGTCGACGGTGTAGCGGTTGGCGAACGCACCGTAGCGGACGTGGAGGGGGCCCTTGTTCCAGCGGAGGTCGCTGAGGATGTAGGGGCCGGCCTCGCCGTCGAGCAGGTCACCCAGCTCGGTGAGGATCTGCTCGCAGGCGGCGTCGTCCCGCGGGTAGATCGTGACGAGCTTGCCCGCGTAGCCGCGCGGGGCGTACTTGGAGATGCGCGCGGTGAGCGCCTGGCTCGAGCGGAGGAACTTGAACGAGATGCCGCGCGGGACGCAGTAGTCCCAGACCGCGTCGAGCACGCGGTCGGCGTTGTCCACAGTGGCCGATGCGTGGATCTTCCAGCCCTGCGGCGGGACGACCTGGCGGACCGCGGGGTCGACGACGAACCAGTCGTCCTGCTCGTGCAGCGCCCATCCGGGCGGCAACGGCCGGGCCGCGGTGGCGAACGAGGCGCCCGCGGTCTCCTCGGAGTGCATCGCGTCGTAGAACGACGGATCGGCCATGCAGAACGGTTGGTAGTCCTGGTCCATTCGCGTCAGCTCCATTCGCCCGGCCACTGTGGACGAGCTCAATGGTGCGTGACGGTCGGACCCGACCATCAGTGCAGAACGTCACCAACCAACCA
The DNA here is from genome assembly GCF_009379765.1 of Actinophytocola sp. GTDB lineage: Bacteria > Actinomycetota > Actinomycetes > Mycobacteriales > Pseudonocardiaceae > Actinophytocola. The sequence goes on from NZ_WHTD01000012.1 coordinate 16,795, forward strand.
CGCGGATGTCACGCCTGCGCTCGGGCCACGCGAGACTGGTCCGTTGCGAGCAGGATCATCACATGGTCACGACAGCCGCGGGTGACCGCAATCGCCAGGTGGCGAGGTCAGCCGGCCCGACTCTTGGCCGCGAGCCGGGCCTGGACCTCCGGGCGGCGCAGCGGTGGCAGCGTCGACGGGGGCTGCTTGCGGGGTGGGAGCTCGGTGAGCAGGCGCGTGGTGATGGCGGCGATCTCGGCCACCGCGGCCTCGAACGGGGCTCGGGTGCTGTCCGACAGAGACTGGACGCCACTCACCTTCCGGACGAACTGGCGGGCGGCCGCCTCGATCTCGTCGGACGTGGCGGCGGGCTCCAGGCCGCGCAGCGGGGTGATGTTTCGGCACATGCGCCCGAGCCTACGTCCCGCCACCGACAGTCCGGGCCGGCTCACACCGGCGGAAGAAAGCTCGGCACCCAGCCCGGGTCCTCTGACTCACCGCACACCGGGCACTGCTCCTCGACCATCCCGCCGGACATCTTGTCCACCAGGACCGTCCCGTCGCCGGGCAGGATCATGGGCCGGATGGCGCCCTCGTCGCTCCGGTACTGGGTGACCTGACGGCAGCCGTGGCACACGGTCCGAACGGTCGCTGACACCTCGTCCACGCATCGCAGCCTACGACGCCGCACTCGCGCCGCGCCGGCCAGCGCTGACAGAAAGTCGCGAAGTCCTCAGAGGAACCAGAAAACTTCCACCTCGATGGGCGATTGATCGTCACCCCGGCGGAACCGCACGCTGATAGCAGCCCGGCCCCACCCCCTGCTGAGACCCGCCGGTGCCGGGCGTCCACCCAACGCACCGTGTGGAGGCAGCCCATGCGCATCATCCGACCAGCGTTGCTCGCCGTGCTCACCGTCGCCCTCACCCTCGTCGGCCTGCAACCCGCGCAGGCCGCCGCCGGGCCCTACGTCGCGCTCGGCGACTCCTACTCCTCCGGCGTCGGCAGCCGCACCTACTACGCCGACAGCGGCTCCTGCTACCGCTCGCCCAAGGCCTACCCGGTGCTGGTCGCCCAGCGCATCGGCGCGCCGCTGACGTTCGCCGCCTGTTCCGGGGCGCGAGTGCCGGACGTGCTGAACCAGCTCGGCGGCCTCAGCTCCGCCACGGCGTTCGTCACCGTCTCGGTCGGCGGCAACGACGCCGGGTTCGCCGACGTCATCACCAAGTGCGCCTACCCGTGGCCGTGGACGTGCTGGGGCGACATCGACGCGGCGAACAACTACATCCGCAACACGCTGCCCGGGTCCCTCGACAACCTCTACAACCAGATCCGGAGCCGGGCACCCGGCGCACAGGTCGCGGTCGTCGGCTACCCGCGCCTGTTCAACGGGGAGGAGTGCAACTTCGGCGCCCGGATCAGCTCGGGTGAGCAGGCCGAGCTGAACAGGACCGCCGATCTGCTGGCCACGACGATCGCCGGCCGGGCGGCCGCGCACGGCTTCGGCTTCGTGGACGTCCGCTCGGCCTTCACCGGCCACGCGGTCTGCGACGACGTCGAGTGGCTCAACGGCCTGTCCGACCCGATCCTCGAGTCCTACCACCCGAACGCCACCGGCCAGTCCGCCGGCTACACCCCGTTGGTACAGGGAAAGCTGACCGCCGCGGCGGTGGCGGCCTGACCCGTTCGGAACGTGGTCACCTCACCCGATCGCACTCCATGTCGTCGACAGTTGCCGAGGGAGGTGAGATGACCTGTCCGGACTGGGCTATCGCGTTTCGGCGTGCAAGGATCGGGGTACGCGCCGGCCGCGGGTCCGGCCGGCCCTGCGAATCATTCAAGCGGAGGGCCACGGTGGCCAAGCAAAATCTGTCCGTCGACGTCCACGAAGAGCTGAGATCCGGCATCCCGGCGCCGATTCTCCGGCATCGCCAGGCACCCCGGCCCGGCGATCGCCTGCGAAGGGCGGTGGACGCGGCGCTCGCGGAGCTGGCCGCGACCGCCACCCCCGACCATCCGACGCTGCACAAGCTCGACGACCTGCTGGTCGGCGGCCTGGCCTGGGCGGCGGCCACCGGGGACACCTGCCGCATCGAGTCCGCCGTGCACGCGGTGCGCACCGCGCGTGTCCGGCTCGACGCGGACGATCCGGACGGGGCCCGCACCGCGTTGGTCAGCGCGCGGGACGGCCTCAACCAGCCGAGCCGGCGCGACGCGCGCTGACCCGGCCGCGAATGGACGCCGAGCTCCGCGCGCTCGCCGGCGCGCACGGTGTCGCCACCTGGTACGAGGACACCGAACGCCGCCGGATCGAGGTCGCCGACGACACCGTGGTCGCGGTACTCGCCCAGCTCGGCGTCGACGCGACCACCCCAGCGACCGTCCACGCCGAGCTGACCGACGCCATCGCCCGGCACGGCCGCACGACCGTGCCGGACCCGATGGTGCTGCGGGCCGGCGAGGCACCCGTGCTCGGCGTGCCCGGCGAGCTGACCCTCGAGGACGGCACCGTCCGGCCGGTACCCGACCGGCTTCCCCCGGACCTACCACTGGGCTGGCACACGCTGACGGTGGGCGAGCGGCAGGTCACCGTGGCGGTGACGCCGCCGAAGCTGCCGCCGGTGCCGCCGGCCTGGGGCTGGATGGTGCAGGCCTACGCGCTGCATTCGCCCGGCTCGTGGGGCATCGGCGACCTCACCGACCTGCGCACCCTGGTCACCGGCTCGGCGAAGCTCGGCGCGGGGGTGCTGCTGGTCAACCCGGTGCAGGCGATCACGCCGGTCCCGCCGATCCAGCGCTCGCCGTACTCGCCGTCCAGCCGCCGCTTCGCCAACCCGCTGTATCTGCGGATCACCGACACCGAGCCGTTCCGCCGGGCCTCGCCCGAGGTTCGGGCCGAGGTCGTCGCGCTCGCGCCGCCACCAGGTGGCGGGCTCATCGACTACGACGCGGTGTGGGCGGCCAAGCTCGCCGCGCTGGAGCTGCTGTGGCGACGCTCGCTGCCGTTGCCGCCCCCGCCGGACGACCCGGCGCTGTGCGACTTCGCCACGTTCTGCGCGCTGGCCGAGCGGCACGGGCCGGACTGGCGGAGGTGGCCGGCGGAGCTGCGCCACCCGCGGAGCACCGCGGTCGAGGCGGCGCGCCGGGACAACCCGCGGACCGCGTTCCACGCGTGGCTGCAAGGGCTGTGCCGGGAGCAGCTGACCGAGGTGCGGACGGCCGCGGAAGGCATGGCCGTCGGCATCGTGCACGACCTCCCGGTGGGCGTCGACCCGGCCGGCGCGGACGCGTGGGCGCTGCAGGACGTGCTGGCCTCGGAGGTCACCGTCGGCGCGCCGCCGGACGCGTTCAGCCAGCAAGGCCAGGACTGGAACCTGCCGCCGTGGCGCCCGGACCGGTTGGCCGCGGCCGGGTATGCCCCTTTCCGTGACGTCATCCGCGCCGTGCTGGCCCATGCCGACGGGATCCGGGTCGACCACGTCATGGGGCTGTGGCGGCTGTGGTGGATCCCGCCGGGTCGGCCCGCGAGCGGGGGTACCTACGTCACCTACGACGCGAAGGCGCTGCTCGGCGTGCTCGCGCTGGAGGCACACCGGGCGTCGGCGATCGTCGTCGGCGAGGACCTGGGCACCGTGTCCGACGAGGTGCGCGGCGCGCTGCGGGACCGCGGCGTGCTGAGCTCCGCGGTGCTGTGGTTCCAGCGTGACGAGGACGCCCCCGGCGAGCCGCTGCTGGCGCCGAGCCGCTGGCCGGCCGACGCGATGGCGAGCATCTCCACCCACGACCTGCCGACGGCGGCCGGGTTCCTGCGCGGCGAGCACGTGCGGGTGCGGGCCGAGCGCGGCCTGCTCGCGGACCCGGAGGCGGAGAAGGCGCGCGCCGCGGCCGACCGGGACGAGCTCCTGGCCGAGCTCGCAGCGCACGGACTGCTGCCGGCCGGCGAGAACGGTGCCGTCGGCGAGACCGACCTGGTCGCGGCGCTGCACGCGTTGCTCGCGACCTCCGCGAGCCGGCTGTTGCTCACCTCGCCGCAGGACGCGCTCGGCGAGGTCCACCAGCCCAACCTGCCCGGCACCATCGACGAGTACCCCAACTGGCGGATCCCTCTTCCGGTGTCGGTGGACGAACTTTTGACACACCCAGTAGTCGTTCGGGCGGTCGCCTTCCTGCGTGCCGCCCGGTCGGGGACCGAGCCCAAAACCCGATCGGTTGGTCCTGCCGTGGAGCCGCTCAAACGGCGGTAGCACTGTCGGTGCTGGCATTTAACGTTGTTTCCGATCGCTTCGACCGCCCCACCGAGGAGCACGTGTGCAGGCCTGGCCAGGTTCCCCCTACCCGCTCGGCGCCACCTATGACGGCGCCGGCACCAACTTCGCGCTGTTCTCCGAGATGGCGGAGCGGGTCGAGCTGTGCCTGTTCGACGCGGCGGGCGCCGAGACGCGCGTGCGGCTGCCGGAGGTCGACGGCTTCGTGTGGCACGGCTACCTGCCGGGGGTCGGCCCCGGCCAGCAGTACGGCTTCCGCGTGCACGGCCCGTACGACCCGGCCGACGGCCGGCGCTGCAACCCCGCCAAGCTGCTGCTCGACCCGTACGCCAAGGCGGTCACCGGCGCGGTCGACTGGGACGGGTCGGTGTTCGGCTACCCGTTCGGCGAGCCGGACGAGCACAACGACGCCGACTCGGCCGGGCACACCATCCGCGGCGTGGTCGTCAACCCGTTCTTCGACTGGGCCACCGACCGGCCGCCCAAGACGCCGTACAACGAGACGGTCATCTACGAGACACACGTGCGCGGGATGACCAAGCTGCACCCCGAGATCCCCGAGGAGATGCGCGGCACCTACTCGGGGCTCGCCCATCCGGTGGTCATCGACCACCTCATCGACCTCGGCATCACCGCGGTCGAGCTGATGCCGGTCCACCAGTTCCTCCACGACCACGGGCTCACCGAGCGGGGCCTGCGTAACTATTGGGGCTACAACACCATCGCCTACCTCGCGCCGCACGACGGCTACGCCGCGGCCAGCCTCACGCCGGGCAGCCAGGTGCAGGAGTTCAAGGCGATGGTGCGGGCCATGCACGAGGCCGGCATCGAGGTCATCCTCGACGTCGTCTACAACCACACCGCGGAGGGCAACCACCTCGGCCCCACGCTGTCCTTGCGCGGCATCGACAACGAGGCGTACTACCGGCTGGTCGAGGACGACCGGCGGTACTACATGGACTACACCGGCACCGGCAACTCGCTCAACGTGCGCAGCCCGCACACCTTGCAGCTCATCATGGACTCGCTGCGGTACTGGGTCACCGAGATGCGGGTCGACGGGTTCCGCTTCGACCTGGCCGCCACGCTCGCCAGGGAGTTCTACGACGTCGACCGGCTGTCCACGTTCTTCGACCTGGTGCAGCAGGACCCGGTCATCAGCCAGGTCAAGCTCATCGCCGAGCCGTGGGACGTCGGGCCCGGCGGCTACCAGGTGGGCAACTTTCCTCCACTGTGGACGGAGTGGAACGGCAAGTACCGCGACACCGTCCGCGACTTCTGGCGCGGCGAGCCGGCCACGCTCGGCGAGTTCGGCTCGCGCATCACCGGCTCGTCCGACCTCTACCAGGACGACGGCAGGCGGCCGTACGCGTCGATCAACTTCGTCACCGCGCACGACGGCTTCACCCTCGACGACCTGGTGTCCTACAACCAGAAGCACAACGAGGCCAACGGCGAGGGCAACCGCGACGGCGCCGACGACAACCGGTCGTGGAACTGCGGCACCGAGGGCCCCACCGACGACGAGAAGATCAACCATCTGCGGGCCAGGCAGCGGCGCAACATGCTGGCCACGCTGCTGCTGTCGCAAGGCGTGCCCATGCTGCTCCACGGCGACGAGCTGGGCCGCACCCAGCAGGGCAACAACAACGGCTACTGCCAGGACAGTGAGCTGTCGTGGGTCGACTGGTCGCTGGCCGAGCGCAACGGCGACCTGGTCGACTTCACCAGCGCGGTCATCGAGCTGCGGCACAACCACCCGGTGTTCCGCAGGCGCCGGTTCTTCGCCGGCCGGCCCATCCGCAAGGGTGGGGAGCTGCGCGACATCGCGTGGTTCACCCCGGCCGGCGAGGAGATGTCCGAGCAGGACTGGGAGTCCGGGTTCGGCCGCTGCATCGTGGTCTTCCTCAACGGCGACGCCATCGGCGACCTCGACCGCCGCGGCGAACGCGTCCGCGACGACTCGTTCCTGCTGTGCTTCAACGCCCACGACGACGACATCGAGATGACCGTTCCGGACGGGAGCTACGGCGCCGAATGGACGGTCATCGTCGACACCGCCAGCGGCGAGGTCTTCGCCGAGTCCGGCGGCGGCGTGGTGGTGGGCGTCGTGGCCGGCGGCAACCCCACGGCCGCCCGCACGGTGCACGCCGGCTCCACGACCACGGTGGCGTCCCGCTCGCTCCTGGTCCTGCAGCGCACCGGAGCCCCGGTGTGATGGTGCCCAGCTCCACCTACCGGATCCAGGTCCGCCCCGACTTCCCCCTCGACGCCACCGCCGACCTCGTGCCCTACCTCGACCGGCTCGGCGTCGGTGCGGTCTACACCTCGCCGCTGCTGGCCGCGGCGCCCGGATCCGCGCACGGCTACGACGTCGTCGACCCCACCAGGGCCAACCCGGAGCTCGGCGGAGAGGAGGCCCGGCTGCGGCTCGTGGCCGCGGTCCGCTCGGCCGGCCTCGGGCTGGTCGTCGACCTCGTGCCCAACCACATGTCGGTCGAGGTCCCCCTGGCCAACCCGTGGTGGTGGGACGTGCTCACCCACGGCCCGGCGTCGCGCTACGCCGGCTACTTCGACATCGACTTCGCGCGCGGCCCCATCCTGCTGCCGGTCCTCGGCGACGAGGGCGACGGGGGCAGGCTCGAGGTCCGGGAGGATCGGCTCCGCTACTACGACCACGAGTTCCCGATCGCGCCCGGCACCGGCCAGGGCAGTGCCGCCGAGGTGCACGAGCGCCAGCACTACCGGCTCGTGCACTGGAAGCGGGGCAACGCCGAGCTGACCTACCGCCGCTTCTTCGACGTCACCTCGCTCGCCGCGGTCCGGGTCGAGCGCCCGGAGGTCTTCGCCGCCACGCACGCCGAGGTGCTGCGCTGGGTCGAGTCCGGCGAGGTTCACGGCCTGCGCATCGACCATCCCGACGGCCTCGCCGACCCGGGTGGCTACCTCCGGCGGCTGCGCGAGCACACCGACTGCTGGCTCGTCGTCGAGAAGATCCTCGCGGCCGGCGAGGAGCTCCCGGCATCCTGGCCGGTGCACGGCACCACCGGCTACGACGCGCTCCGCCAGATCTGCGGGGTGTTCGTCGACCAGGCGGGCGAGGGGCCGCTCACCGGGCTCGCGGCCACGTTCGGCGGCATCGACTTCCACGCCGAGGCGGAGCGTTGCCGGCGGCTCATCACCTCGACGTCGCTGGTCGCCGAGACGCGCCGGATCGCCGCCCTGGTGCCCGGCGTGCCCGCGGAGGTCGCGCAGGAGGCCGCGCGGGAGGCCGTCGCCGAGCTGATGGTCGCGTTCCCGGTCTACCGCTCGTACCTGCCGGAAGGCTCCGCGCACTGGTCGGCGGCGGTCGCGCGGGCGCGCAGGCCCCACCTCGCGGAGGCCGTCGACACCATCGACCGCGCGGTGCGCACCGACCCGCACGGCGAGCTGGCCACCCGCATCCAGCAGACGTCGGGCATGGTCGTCGCGAAGGGCGACGAGGACACCGCGTTCTACCGCTACCCGCGCCTCACCGGACTCAACGAGGTCGGCGGCGCACCCGACCGGTTCGGTGTGTCGGTGGCCGAGTTCCACGCGGGCGCGGTGGCCCGCGAGTCCGGCCGGCCCGCCGGCATGACCGCACTGTCCACACACGACACCAAACGGTCCGAGGACGTCCGCGCCCGGCTGGCGGTGCTCGCCGAGCTGCCGGCCGAGTTCGCCGAGGCGGCCGCCCGATGGTCGGCCCGCCGCGGGCTGCCCGAGCCCACGCTCGAGCTCCTGGCCTGGCAGACGCTGGTGGGCGCGTGGCCGATCACCCCGGCGCGGCTGTCCGCATACCTGGACAAGGCGGCGAAGGAGGCCAAGGTCGCCACCTCGTGGGTCGACCACGACGAGGAGTTCGAGAAGGCCGTGCGCGACTGGCCGGAGGCGGTCCTGGGCGATGCCGGACTGGCCGCCGAGGTACAAGCGTTCGTCGAGCGAGTCCGGCTGCCCGGCTGGTCCAACGCGCTGGGCCAGAAGCTGGTCCAGCTGGCCGGACCGGGCGTGCCCGACGTCTACCAGGGCAGCGAGCTGTGGGACCTGTCCCTGGTCGACCCGGACAACCGCCGCCCGGTCGACCACCCGCTGCGCGCCGAACTGCTGACCCGCCTGGAACAGGGCTGGCTCCCCGAGGTCGATCACACCGGCGCCGTCAAGCTCCACGTGGTCCGCACGGTCCTGCGGCTGCGCCGCGCGGAACCGCGGCTGTTCACCGGCTACCGGCCGCTGCACGCCGACGGCCCGGCCGCGCGGCACGCGCTGGCCTTCATGCGCGGGTCCGACCTGGCCGCGGTGGCCACCCGCCTCCCGGTGGGCCTGGCCCGCACCGGCTGGCAGGACACCGTGCTCGCGCTCCCCGCCGGGCGCGGCACGTGGACCGACCTGCTGACCGGCCGCTCGGTGGCACCCACCGCGGCGCTCGGCGATCTGCTCGACCGCTACCCCGTCGCCTTCCTCCGCAGGGAGGCCCCATGACCCGCGACGACGAGCACTTCTCCGTCTGGGCCCCGCATCGCGAGCGGGTCCGGCTCAGGCTCGGCCCGGCCACCCGCGAGATGGCGCGCGACCACCGCGGCTGGTGGCACGCCCAGGTTCCCGGCACCGGCGACGGCACCGACTACGCGTTCCTGCTCGACGACGACGGGACGCCGCTGCCCGACCCGCGCTCGCAGTGGCAGCCGGCAGGTGTGCACGGACCGTCGCGGCGCTACTCCCACGGCACGTTCGGCTGGACCGACCAGCGCTGGACCGGCCGGCCGCTCGCGGGCGGCGTCATCTACGAGCTGCACGTCGGCACGTTCACCGAGCACGGCACGTTCAACGCGGCGCTCGAGCACCTCGACCACCTCGTCGACCTCGGCGTCGACTTCGTGGAGGTGCTGCCGGTCAACGCGTTCGACGGCACCGCGGGCTGGGGCTACGACGGCGTCGGGTGGGGCGCGGTGCACGAGCCGTACGGCGGGCCGACCGCGTTCAAGCGGTTCGTCGACGCGTGCCACGCGCGCGGGATCGGCGTGCTGCTCGACGTCGTCTACAACCACCTCGGCCCGTCCGGCGCCTACCTCGACCGGTTCGGGCCGTACTTCGCCGGCCGCACCGTCTGGGGTCCGGCGCTCAACCTCGACGGCCCCGACTCCGACGAGGTCCGCCGCTACGTCCTCGACAACGCGCTGTGCTGGCTGCAGCACTACCACCTCGACGGCCTGCGCCTCGACGCCGTGCACGCGCTGGTCGACAGGGGCGCCACGCATGTGCTGGAGGAGCTGGCCGCCGAGGTCGACGCGCTCGCCGCGGGGCTGCGCCGGCCGCTGCACCTCATCGCGGAGTCCGACCTCAACGACCCGAAGCTGGTCACCGCACGCGACGCGGGCGGCTACGGCCTGGAAGCCCAATGGTGCGACGACCTGCACCACGCGCTGCACGTCGCGCTCACCGGCGAGACCGACGGCTACTACGCCGACTTCGGCGCTCCCGGCGCGCTGCCGACCACGCTGCGCCAGGCGTTCTTCCACGCCGGCACGTGGTCGTCGTTCCGCGGCCGCACGCACGGCCGCCCGGTGGACCCGCGACGCACCTCGGGCCACCGGTTCCTCATCTACCTGCAGAACCACGACCAGATCGGCAACCGCGCCCGGGGCGACCGGATGACCGCCACCATCTCCCCCGCGCGCATGCTCTGCGGCGCGGCCATCGTCCTGTGCTCCCCGTACACCCCGATGATCTTCATGGGCGAGGAGTGGGCGGCCGGCTCGCCATGGCAGTTCTTCGCCTCCTTCACCGATCCCGACCTCGCGGCCGCGGTCCGCGACGGCCGCCGCAAGGAGTTCGCGGAGCACGGGTGGGGCGAGTCCGAGGTCCCCGACCCGATGGACGTGGGCACGGTCATCCGCTCGACCCTCCCGTGGGCCGAGCTGCACGACCCGGCCCACCGCGGCGTCTACGACACCTACCGGGCGCTCATCGCGCTGCGCCGCACGTATCCCGAGCTGGCGGATCCCCGGCTGGACCACTTCACCGTCGAGACGTCCGACGCGTGGCTGATCCTCCACCGGGGCCGCCGCCGGGTGCTGGTCAACCTGGGCACCGCGGACGCCGAGTTCCTGCTCGACCGCCGACCGGGCCCGGTGCTCCTTGCCTCCGCGCGGCCCGAGGTCACCGGCACCCATGTCCGCGTCCCGGCCGAGTCCTTCGTGGTGATGTAGATGGCCTTCATCTACAACCATCACCTTCGACGCGCGCAACCCCCGCACCCTGGCGGAGTTCTGGTCCGCCACCACCGGCTACGAGATGGTCGAGCGCACGCAGATGATCTTGTCGTCCGGTGTGACGATCACCTGGACAGCACCTCGTCGGCGATGCTCCCGACCGGCGTGCACCGGGTCCTCCCGGACAACCTCCGGCCGCCGACAGGCGAGCAGAACCGCACGTAGATGGTCTGTGTCACGCACACGATCGGCGGCTCCGACGCTGAACTGCAAGACTCGCCTTCATCGCCGGAAACCTGGCGATCGAGCAGGCGTTCGTGCGGACCCACTGTCACCTGCACTTCTTCCGGCTGTCGTACAACCAGCCGTTCGGCGAGCAGACGATCGTGGAACACCGGGCGATCGTCGAGGCGCTGGTCGCCGGCCGCCCTGACCAGGCCAGGCAGGCGATGACCCACCACCTGGAGACGGCGCGGGACCGCCTGTCTAGGTTCGACACATGAGCTGCCGACTCTCCGAACTCGTGCTGAACTGCCACGATCCCGAGGCGCTGTCCCGGTTCTGGTGCGAGGTGCTCGGCTACGTGGAGCTGGGCCGCGAGGGGGCCGACATCGAGATCGGCCCGGAGTCGGGTTTCGACAGCGCCGCGCCGACCATCGTGTTTGCGCTCGTGGCCGAGGAGAAGACGGCTCCGCTGCGGTTCCATCTGGACGTGAACCCGGTGGACCGCGACCAGGACGCCGAACTGGAGCGACTGCTGGCGCTGGGCGCCCGTCCGGCGGACGTGGGCCAAACCGGCGACGAGTCGTGGCACGTCCTGGCCGACCCGGAAGGCAACGAGTTCTGCCTGCTCCGCCGGCGCTTGCCAGAACTTTAGGAGCACCCGCGGGCCATCGTGTGGGCTGTGTTCAGCAGGGGTCCGTGGTGATCAGGTATCACTGGCGGCCGGCCGCCGCGGCGCTACCACGAGTTGACCGACCTCGGCAAGCTGGAGCTGGGCGCACTTCTCGCCTGGGCTGATCCCCACGAGCCCAGGTCTCGCCACCGGCTATACCCGAACGGCCAGCCCCTCCAGCTCCGGCACCATCTCGTCCGCCGTAGGCAGCGCGTGGATCTCTGCGGCCACCCGCCCGGCCGCCTCCCGGAACGGCGGCTCCTCCAACACCCGCAACACAGCCGAACGCACCGCGGCGGGATCCGGCGGCGGCGCCTCCGCCACCATCCCGAAGTCACCCACCCGCAGGCCCGCGCCCAACGCGGCCACCCGCGACGCGTTCTCGGGCTGGTCGGCGAACTGCGGCACCACCACCATCGGCACGCCGGCCGCCAAACCGCCCAGGACCGTGCCCATCCCGCCGTGGCACACCATCACCGACGCCGCCGCGAGCACGTCCCGCTGCGGCACCCACCGCTCCACGTGCGCCTCGGCCGGGAACCCGTCGACAGAGCCGGCGTCGCCGACCGTCACCAGCAGGCGCACCGGCAGGTCGGCCAGCGACGAGACCACCGTCCGCAGCGCCGCCGACGCGAACGGGACCACCGGCGCCACCGAGCCGAACGTCACGTACACCAGCGGCAGGTCCGCGGCGGGCCACCAGGCGGGCAGCGCGGCCGGGGCCGCCGATACAGCTCGGAACCGACGCATCTCCGGGTGGCCCGGCGCCGACGGGTCCTCATAGGACAGCGGCAGCTGGGACAGTGACGGCACGGCCGCGAACGCCGAGCCGTCGGGGTCCGGCGGCAACCCGGTCTCCGACCGCAGCCGGTCCGCGTAGGGCACGATCGCCGGGAGCAGGAGGTCGTCGAACGCGGACAGGCCCAGCATCACCTGCGCCTGCGGCACCCCACGCAGCACCGCCGCGAGGTGCGAGCTCAGCTCCCCGACCTCCCGCAGCACCAGATCCGGCCGCCAGGAGTCGATCGCGTCGAGCACACCCGGGAACATCGCGCGCGGAGCGAGGTGCGCGAAGATCTCCGCCGCCGCGGCGTGGCCCAACGTCGCCACGTTCGCGAGCCGGCGCTCGTGCGCGGCCTGGTACTCCTCCGGCGGGATGTCCTCGCACAGCCGGTACGGGTAGCCGGCACGCTCGACCGCGGCAACGAACGACCGCGGCGCCGCCACCTCCACCGTGTGACCGGCCCGCAGCAGCGCGGCACCGAGCGGCAGTATCGGTCCGAAATGACCGGACCCGGCTGTCGTGGCCATCAGCACCTTCATCGGCCGACCGTAGCCTTTTCTGCGAGCATGGGCGGGGAACAACGGCCGTACGAAGGGGCAGTGATGAACGACAAGGAGATCTCGTCCCGCATCGACGAGCTCATCGACGAGGAGCACAAGCTCGAACGCGGCAGCGAGCCGGACGCGCGTCGGCTGAAGGCCCTCGAGGTCGAGCTCGACCGCTGTTGGGACCTGCTGCGCCAGCGTCACGCCCGCCGCTCCGCGGGCGAGAACCCCAACGACGCCGAGGTCAGGCCGGCCGACGTGGTGGAGGGCTATCTGCAGTGAGCAGCGGCCGGGTGGCGCCACGCACGGTCGTCAGCACCGGCACCGCGAGCAGCGCCCCGACGATCCCCGCCAGCTCGGCCCCGATCGTCACCGCGAGGATCACCGCCACCGGGTGCAGCTTCATCGACAGCCCGCCCCACACCCCGGACACCGGCCCGGAACGGTTCCGAGCGATCCAGTCCTTGTCCTCGCCGATCATTTCTGCTGGCAAGGCGCCGGTTCCTCGTACTGGCTTGTACTCGGGCGGGCCGGCAACGCCGCCAGCTGGAAGCTGGGCCGGCGAATCGAGTGACGAACTTCCGGCGGGGGACACTTGCACGAAACGCGCCATCCCGAACGTCGAGCGCGTCGAGGCCCGCGACGTCCGAAGCGGGGGCGTGCCTCAGGTGGACAGGGTGGCGACGGCGCGCACCACCATGTCCCAGAACCGCTCGGTGTCCAGGCGGACCGCGACGTCCGCGTTCGGCGGGCGGCCGGTCCGCTCGTAGAGGTCGACGACGGTGGCGCCGCGGGTGAATGTCCCGGTGAGCTCGATGTCCAGCCGGGTGCGGGTGGTGCCGACGACATCGGGCTCGGCCAGCAGCGCCACCGCGATCGGGTCGTGCAGCGGCGGCGCAGGGAAGCCCCAGATGTCGTGGTAGGTGCCGGCGAAGAAGTCGAGCAGCTCGACGCAGACGCGGGCGAGTGGGCTGCCGATCGCGGCGATGCGCCGCTGGACGGCCTCGTCGGCGAGCGCCTGGTGGGTGACGTTGAGGCCGACCATCGTCACCGGGATCCCGCTGTGCAGCACGATGTCCGCGGCCTCGGGGTCGGCGTAGACGTTGAACTCGGCGCAGGGTGTGACGTTGCCCTGCTCGGTGCTGCCGCCCATGAACACGACCCGCTCGATCATGGCGGCGACGTCCGGGGCGGCGAGCAGCAGCGCGGCGACGTTGGTGAGCGGTCCGGTGGCGACGACGGTGACCTGCTCGGCCCGTCCGCGCAGCAGGTCACGCAGGTAGCCGACGCCGTCGGTGCTGGTGACCGGGGTGACCGGCGGGCCGAAGCCGGGACCGTCCAACCCGGACTCACCGTGCACATCAGCGGCGACAATCTGGTTGCCGCGCAACGGTTTCGCCCGCCCGGCCACGATCGGAACACCCGCGATGCCAGCGACATCGCAGATCCGCCTGGCGTTGCGGGTGGTCTTGTCGAGCGTCTGGTTGCCGGCCACGGTGCTGATCGCGAGCAGCCGCACCGCCGGGTGGGCGGCGGCGAGCACGATCGCCAGCGCGTCGTCGTGCCCGGGGTCGCAGTCGAGGATGATCGGCGTGGCCACGGGCCGAGAGTATGCCGGCCGGCGGTACGGTCGCGGGGTGAAGGTGCTGGTGTTCGGCGCGACCGGGATGGTCGGCCAGGGTGTGGTCCGCGAGTGCCTGCTGGCCGCGGACGTCGAGTCGGTCGTGGCGGTCGGTCGCAGCTCCGCGGGGGTGTCCGACCCGAAGCTCCGCGAGGTGCGGCGCCCGGACCTGTTCGACCTCGCCGGTGTCGCCGAGCTGTCCGGTGTGGACGCGTGCTTCTTCTGCCTGGGCGTGCCGTCCAGCGGGATGAGCGAGGCGGACTACACGAGGGTCACGCACGACCTGACCCTGTACGTCGCCTCGGTGCTCGACCCGTCGGCGGTGTTCGTGTACGTGTCGGGCCAGGGCGCGGACCGCACCGAGAAGGGCCGGGTCATGTGGGCGCGGGTGCGCGGCCGGACGGAGAACGCGCTGCTCGACGGCCCGCTCGACGCGTACATCCTGCGGCCGGGCTACATCCAGCCACGGCACGGCGCGCGGTCGAAGGTGGCGCTGTATCGGACGATGTACCGGGTGACGTCGGTGCTGTACCCGCTGCTGCGCCTGGTGCTCCGCGACCACATCACGACGACGGAGACGGTGGGCAGGGCGATGCTCGCGCTGGCCCGAGGCGGCGGCGCCGACACGAGAGTCCTGAACAGCCCGGAGATGAACGCCCTGGCCCGCTGACGGCCGCCCGGCGTTCAGTCGTTGACCGAAGGCAGGATCGCACGGGCCGCGTCGTGGCGGAGGCCGGTGGCCTGGAGGAGGTCGACCGCGACCGAGCGGAGCTGCGCGGCGACGACCTGGGCGGAGAAGCCGCTGTGCGCGAGGCTGTCGGTGTCGACGGTGGCCGCGGCGTCGCGAAGGGCCTCGCGGGTGGCGGTGGTGTCCTCGCCCAGCTCGGCGGCGAGCAGCTTGGTGGCGGCGGCGAGCTTGCGCAGCCCTTCCGGCAGGGCGGGCGGGACCGGCTCGTCGTCGGAGAGTGCGGACCGGGTGCGGCGGAGCAGAACGCGGCAGTTGCGCAGCGCGTGGTCGAGCGGCTCGGCCGCGTCCAGATAGGACCGCAGCAGGTGGCGTTGGCGGCGGTGCAGGGGTGAGATCGCGAGGATCTCGCGGGCGGTGCGCAGGGCGTTGCGGTAGTCGTCGATGGGTTGCTGGGTGCGGATGCGGCGCAGCGCGCGGGCGGCGAGGTCGCGGTCGTGGCCGTCGAGCGCGTCGGCGGCGGCGGTGAGGGCGGTGGTGAGCTCGGCGATCATCTGGCGGGCGTGCTTGCGGGCGATCTCGGGTGGGTTGCCGGGGAGCACGGCGATCGCGGCGAGCCCGAGGACGCCGCCGATGAGCGCGTCGAGCATGCGGTCGATGCCGTCGGTGCCGCCGGGCGGGAGCAACGTCGCGACGAGGACGGCCGACGAGCCGGCCTGCAACGTGACGAGCGGCCCGCCGTCGAGGAGGACGGCGGTGGTCATGGCGAGCGCGAGCACGAGCGCGATCTGCCAGGGCCCGGTGCCGATGCTGCTGACGAGCAGATCCCCGACCCCGATGCCGAGGCTCACCCCGACGACGAGCTCGACGACCCGCCGCAGCCGCTGCTGCCCGAGCCCGACGCCGATGCAGATGACGACCGCGATCGGCGCGAAGAACGGCCGGGCGTGCTGAAACACCTGGGTGGCGACGAGCCAGGCGAGGGCCGCGGCGACCGCGCACTGGAGGATGGGTAGCGCCATCCGCCGCAACAGGAGGACCCGCTGCCGCGCCACTGCCCGAACCCGCGCCCGAACCCGCGCCCGACTGACTCGCACGGGAAGCCAGGCTAATGAACGAACGGCTCGCCGCGCAGTCCGAGAGGCCGCCGACCCGCCGCCGACCTTGGCCCCCGGCCCCCGGTATCCATTTTAGTGGCGGACACCGACAACCCCGGGCGATGTGGGTTTTGACTGTGGACGGTCCCGCGCCAGGACCGGGCTGTCCACAGCCTCGGTCGGCGTGGCCCGACACTGTCGGTGCCCGTCGGTACGCTGGATGTCGGGGGGCCGGAGGCCAGGCCCGGTCAGGCCGGGCCTACCGCCACCAAGGCTCGATGGTGGTGGGACTGCTCGATCTCCTCCACCACCGCGGCGGCCAGATCGGCATACGAGAACGGTGCGGCCGGCAGCGCATGGGTGTCGCCGAAGCGGTAGCGGCCCATGCCCGGGGCGTCCGGGTCCAGGGTCGTGGGCGGCGGGGCCAGGACCACCCAGTCGAGAGCCGACGCCTTCAGCAGCTCGAGCTCCGCCACATGGCCCAGGGTGAACTCCCTCGCCCCGGCCGGGAAGTCCGGGGCCTCGTACAGCGGGGTGCCGGACGCGTCGGCCAGCACGGTGCCGATGCCGATCGCGATCAGGCGAGGGGTGGCCAGGCCGGCGATCAGCGTGCGCGTCGCGGCGGTGTAGAAGCCTGTTGACGACATGTCCAGGCGCGCGGCGGCGTTGACGGCCACGTCGTGCCCGGCGGACAAGGTCGCCACGTCGTCGGGGTCGGTCACGTCTCCTCGCTCGGTAGTCAGGGCCGGATGGCGCCCCGGGTCGCGGACCACGGCGGTCACCTCGTGGCCGCGCGCCAGTGCATGGGTCACGATGCGGCGACCCGCCCGGCCGCCCGCGCCGAAGACGACGATCTTGCTCATGGAAAGCCTCCTCCGTCGGCTGATGATCGGCACGGTAGGAGGCCCGACCCCGGTTTCCGCAACGATAGTGTGCGTAACCTGGGAAGCATGGCCGAGCCGCTGGACCCCGACATGTTCACCGACTGCCTCACCGAGCCGCTGCCGATGCGTGTCGGTGTCAAGTGGACGGCCAAGATCATCACCTGCCTCCGGGACGGGCCGCGGCGGTTCTCCGAGCTGACCGTCCCGCTGCGGGGCATCACGCCCAAGGTGCTCACCGAGTCGCTGCGGGCGCTCGAACGCGACGGCATGCTCACCCGCACCGCCCACGACGAGATCCCGCCCCGCGTCACCTACGAGCTCACCCCGCTCGGCCACACCCTGTTCGAGCCCATGGCCGCACAGTGCGCCTGGACCCGACAACACCTCGCCGAGCTGCGCCGCGCGCGCGAGTCCTTCGCCGCTCGCTAATCAGCGGGCCCCCGGACCCGGACTTAGACTCGGTTCCTAGGCAGTCGCCCGGACGATAAGCCGCGTGCCGTTGGCCGCGCGGCTGGTCTGCGAGGAACCATGCGCCACGAGCAGGACCCGGACAGAACCCGGCTCGATCCCTACCCGGCCGCTGATCCGCCGACGGTGCGGCAACCCGCGGCATCCCACACCCCGGAGCCGCCGCCGGCGTCCACTCCGCGCACCACCGGACCGTACGAGGACGAGGTCGTCGAGGAAGGCGTCACGAACCCGGACTACCGGCGGATTCGCACGGTCAACATCGTCTGCACGGTCATCAACGTGATCACCGTGGCGTTCGCCGCCGTGCTCGGCGTGCACATCGTGCTGGTGCTGGGCGAGGCGAACATGGCCAACGGCTTCGCATCCTTTGTGGACAGCTGGGCGTCCGGTGTCCGGCTGGGCCTCAACGGTCTGTTCACCCCGGACAACGCCAAGCTGGCCACGCTGTTCAACGAGGGCCTCGCCGCCATCCTGTGGCTCGTGATCGGCGGCGTGCTCACCTACCTGATCCGCCGGTTCGCCCTGCCCGGCCCGCGCCGGCTGCGGCGTTACCGCCGCGTCGTCCGCTGACCCAACGCCTTCGCCCACGACCGTGAGGGCGGCCAGCAGGTTCTCCACAGGCCGCCTCACGGTCCTTGGCGCGCAGCACGGGCGACGGGTGCATCGTGGTCACGACCCGCCTGACCGATCCGGCATCGACACGACCGTGCCGCGCTCCTCGGACACTCGGAAGTCCTGGTCCAGCAACGACTTCGCCGCGGTCGCGCCCAGGCACCGGGGAAAGCGACACGCACGGGCCCACGGCGGGACGACAACCTCGCGCACGAGCTCGACGGCATGCTCCGCGCCAACCGCCCGAACCGCGCCGAGGAGTGGCGTGAGTCCGAGATGCCGGCGGACGACGAGCCGGCTCCCTGGGAGGAGCCTCGTCAGGATTGACCGGTCACCCAACGGGTATGCCCGTGCCACGGCCGCGGCACGCCCGGGAGCGCTCGTGGTCGAGATCCCGCGAGTTGAGACAACCAGCTGGCGGGGTCGCCGGCGGTCGGGCCCCGGTCCGACCGCCGAGGAGCCCGGGAAACCCGCGAGCCCGACACCCGCGGCGCCAACGTTGGACTCGCGGGTTCCGAACGTTGGACTCGCGGGTTCTGGGTGTTGGACTCGCGGGTTCTTGGGCTAGTGGGCGATCAGGGTGAGGCCCAGCGCGACCGCGCCGGGAAGTGCCTGCACGAGGAGGATCCGCGGGTTCGCGGTGGCCGCGCCGTAGACACCGGCGACCACCACGCAGGCGGTGAAGAACACCGTGACCGGGAAGCCCACGGTGCCGTCCGCGCCGCCGGCGACCAGGCCGAACACCAGGCCTGCGGCGAGGAACCCGTTGTACAGCCCCTGGTTGGCCGCGAGCGCGGCGCTGGACTCGGCGACCTCGGCGGTGGTGCCGAAGATCGCCCGAACACGCGGCGTCCGCCACAGGAACATCTCCAGCACCAGGATGTACACGTGCAGCAACGCGACCAGACCCACCACGACCGCGGCGGCAATGTCCATACCGGCGTCCAACGCCAACCTCCCTACTCGGCGGCGAGCGGTTGCTCGCCGTCCTGCTGCTCCGACTCCCGCTCCGGCACCTCGAGCGACCGCGGCACGGTGACCAGACCGTACACGCCGAGCAGCCGCGCAGTGACCGACCGTTCGTCGACCGGTAGCCGAAGGACAGCACGAAGCCGAGGCGCGATCGTCCACTTGAGACAAATCGGTCAGCCGACGATCCGGCGCAGCGCGGCGACGTGCCCCTTGTACGCGCGCCGGCCCCGGTCGGTGAGGCCGAGCCTGACCCGCTGCCGGGTGTCGCGCACGGCGCGGCGCTGGACGACGTAGCCGGCGTCGGCGAGCACCGCGATGTGCTTGCTGAGCGCGGACTTGCTGATGTCGAGGACGGTGAGCATCGTGCCGAACTCGATCTCCCGCACGGGGTCGAGCGCCGCGCAGATCCGCAGCCGAACCGGGGCGTGGATCACCGCATCGAACCCGTCGTCGTCGGCCGCCCCGGCCGGCCCCGCGGCCGACGCGGCCGACCGTTCGGTGTCGGGCCGTGGGCTCACCTGCGCCCGGCCCGAGCGCTCAGCGTGAGCCCGGTGCCGGCGAACAGCACGAACCCCAGCATCGCGGCCACGATCGGCAACCACCACGCAAACCGCGACGCGAAGGTGCCCGCGAGCATCACGACGACCGCTGGCCCGTACAGCAGAAGCAGGTCCCGCAACCGCATCGCGCTGCGCGTCCAGGACTCGCACACGCCACGAGCCCGACTCGCGGCAACGGCGAGCATGGCCAGCACCACGACGGCGGCGGCGCAGACCGCGAGACCCAGCCAGTCCGGCAGCAGCGTCGCCAACGGTGCCACGGCCAGGACTGCCGCGGTGACGAGCCAGTACCACCTCGGGTACCCGGTCCACGCCACGCGCGCCCGGCTCCGCCCGACCGACGCCAACGCCGCCGACGCCTCGGCCGCGCTGATCCCACCCTCGGTTTCCATACTGGAAACTTTAGAGTTTCCGGCTTGGAAACACAAGCGCGGTCAGTCCGGTAGCAGCGGGACCGAGATGCCCGGATCCTTGCCCAGCAACGCGGCTCTCGTGACGGCCGCGGTGCCGTAGCGGTCGCGGACATGGTCCAGGGCGGCGTCCAACGAACCGGCAGGGTAGCGCTCGAACGGCAGGGCCAGCTGGATCGCGTCCTCGTTGTCCAGGTTGGCCAGGGCGATGCCGACCAGGGTGATCCCCCTTTCGTCGATGAGTGGCATGGCGTCTCGCAGCAGGCGGCGGGCTACGTCGAGCAGCAGCTGCGTGTCGTCGGTGGAGTGGATGAGGCTGTGCGAGCGGGTGACCCGCACGAAGTCGGCGAACCGCAGGCGCAGCACGACCGTGCGGCAGACCCGCTTGGCCGCGCGCAGCCGCCGGGACACCCGGTCGACCAGCGAGGCGAGCGTGGCCTCCAGGTCGGCCCGGGTGCGCGGCGCGCGGCCGAGCGCGCGCTGCGACCCGATGGACCGGCGCCGCACACCGACCCGCACCGGGCGCGGGTCATAGTTGTGCGCCAGCGCATGCAGGTGTCGCCCACTGGCCTTGCCGAGCATGCCCACCAGCGACGACTGCGCGAGCCCCGCCACCTGCCCGACCGTGTACACACCACGCTCGTGCAGCTTGTCGGCGGTGACCCGGCCGACACCCCACAGCCGTTCGACCGGCAGCGGGTGCAGGAACTCGAGCTCACCGTCCGGAGGCACCACGAGCAGACCGTCGGGCTTGGCCACCCCGCTGGCCACCTTGGCCAGGAACTTGGTGCGGGCGATGCCGACGGTGATGGGCAGGCCGACCTGCTCGAGCACCTCCCTGCGTAATCGCCCGGCGATCTCGACCGGTGTGCCGGAAATCTTGCGCAGCCCGCCGACCTCGAGGAACGCCTCGTCGATCGACAACCCCTCGACCAGCGGCGTGGTGTTGCGGAAGACCTCGAAAACCGCCTTGCTGGCGGCGCTGTAGGCCGACATCCTCGGCGGCACCACGATGGCGTGGGGGCACAGGCGTAACGCGCGATGACCACCCATCGCGGTGCGGACGCCGAGGCGCTTGGCCTCATAGCTGCATGCCAGCACCACGCCGCCGCCCACGATGACCGGCCGGCCGCGCAGGCTGGGGTCGTCGCGTTGCTCGACGGAGGCGTAGAACGCGTCCAGGTCGGCATGCAGGATGGTTGCCGCAGTCACGAACATATGTTCGCATCAACCACCGACAGAAAGGTAGGTCCGCATGTCAGCGGAGGTTTTCCCGTTCCGGATCGACATCCCTGACGCGGAGCTCGACGACCTGCGCGACCGGCTCGCGCGCACCCGCTGGCCCGAGCGGGAGCCGGTCGCCGACTGGTCCCAGGGAGTGCCGCTGACCTATCTCCGCGAGCTGTGCGACCACTGGGAGAAGCGCTACGACTGGCGGGCGACCGAGGCGCGGCTGGGCGCGCTCCCCCAGTTCCGCACCGAGATCGACGGGCTCGGCATCCACTTCCTGCACGTCCGCTCCCCGCACGAGGACGCGCTGCCGCTGGTGCTCACCCACGGCTGGCCGGGCTCGGTCATCGAGTTCGAGAAGGTCATCGGCCCGCTGACCAGACCCGACGACCCCGCGGACGCGTTCCACGTAGTGTGCCCGTCGCTGCCCGGGTACGGCTTCTCCGACAAGCCGGCCGAGCCGGGATGGACTGTGCAGCGGATCGCGGCCGCCTGGCGGGAGCTGATGGCGCGGCTGGGCTACGAGCGCTACGGCGCGCAGGGCGGCGACTGGGGCACGAGCATCACCACGAGCCTCGCCCAGCAGGACGCCGAGCACCTGGTCGGCATCCACCTCAACCCGCCGATCGCCGCCCCGGACCCGGACACGTTCGGCGACCTGACGGACACCGAACGGGCGGCGCTGGACGACCTGAGGCGCTCGGCCGAGTACGAGTCCGGCTACTCGGCGCAGATGTCGACCAAGCCGCAGACCGTCGGCTACGCGCTGACCGACTCACCGGCAGGCCTCGCCGCGTGGATCGTGGAGAAGTTCGCGTCGTGGACCGACTCCGACGGCCACCCGGAGAACGTGCTGACGCGCGACGAGATGCTCGACGACATCACGCTGTACTGGCTGACCCGCACCGCGGCGTCCTCGGCGCGGCTGTACTGGGAGAGCATCCGCCAGGTGACCGAGTGGTTCACCACGTCCACCGACGACACCGTGCCGGTGCCGACCGGCTGCTCGATCTTCCCGAAGGAGGTGCCCAGGCCGTCGCGGCGCTGGGCGGCCAAGCGGTACCCGGACATCCGGCACTGGGGGAGCTGGACCGGGGTGGGCACTTCGCGGCGCTCGAGCAGCCGGAGCTGTTCGTCGGGGAGGTGCGGACGTTCCTCCGGCTGGTGCGATGATCGTGTTGTCCGGACGCGCAGCGGATGTGCCCTGCCGTGCAACGGACGTGGCCCGCACCGGCGAGCGCCGGCATCGTGTCCCACGTGGACACCGACCCCTCCAGCAACGTGGTGGTCTTCCAGCTGCGCCGCGGCCGCGACGAGCACGCGGCCGCCAGCGCGCCCACCATCGCGGACGACTGCGTGCGCCGGGCGTGGGACTCGGCGCGCTACCGGCACCACGCGCGGCCGGAGGACGTCGTGGCGCTGCACTCGGAGTGGGAGCCGTCGATCGCGGACAGCTTCTTCATCGAGACGACGTTCCCGAACGCGGCCGTGTACTACACGTTCCCGCGGCCGGACCCGGACCGCTGGGCGGAGGCGTTCGCGGCCGCGCGCGACCAGCTCGAGGCGGTCGCGACGCAGGGGTTCGCGGAGCGGGCCGAGCAGGTGGAACGGGACGGCGAGCTGCTGCCGATGCTGTGGAGCGCGTCGTCACCGCAGTTCGACCTGCTCGAGACGATGCCGCACCGCGCGGTGGTTCCCGGCCGGCTGTACGTGTCGCTGGCGATGGTCGGCCCGACGCGGGGCGGCGGGCTGGGCGTCAGTCACATGACGCACCACCAGCTGAGCCCGGCCGGCGCGTTCCCCGGCACGTTCGATGACCTGTTCGAGACTGCCCGCACGACGCTCACGACCGGGCTGCGGATGGAGGGCTACGACAACGGCGTGATCGACATGCACCGGGACGGCAGCCTGGCAGCGCCGGTGGTGTGCCTGCCGGACTTCCACGAGCAGCTGGCCCCGCTGGTCGGCGAGGACCGCTTCGTGGCGGCGATCCCCTGCCCGCAGCACGTGATCGTGGCGGCCGCGTCGTCCCCGCACGTGCGCACGATCCGCTCGATGGTG
Organism: Actinophytocola sp.; assembly: GCF_009379765.1. Lineage (GTDB taxonomy): Bacteria > Actinomycetota > Actinomycetes > Mycobacteriales > Pseudonocardiaceae > Actinophytocola. The sequence goes on from NZ_WHTD01000012.1 coordinate 40,096, forward strand.
ATGGAGTCGGACTACCCGTCCTCGGAGATGATCCCCTGCCTGCTCGGCGTCGACCGGCACGGCGTCTCCATCGTCGCGGAGCGCCGTTAGGTCGTGTCTCGTGGATCTTGGTCGATGGGATTCGTGATCCAGATGTCTCCTGGCAAGGCGGCGGTAGGTCGCGCATACCGGGTTGTATTCGGGCCTTCCGACAACGCGGCCAGGAGGCAGCTGGGCGCGAATACCACGATCCAAGATCCGCGAGACATGGCCTAGCCCATCGTGGTGGTGACCAGCCACGCCGGGTGGTCGGTGGTGCCCGACATGCTGATCGACCGGCCGCTCACGAAGGTCAGGCTCGTCGTGGCGAAGACGTGCTGGACGCTGCCATCGCCCTTGCGGTAGAAGCCCGAGCGGTTGCAGTCCTGCACGTTCGGGCTGCCCTGGTAGCGCAGGTTCATGTCGCCGGACACCACCACCGGGCCGTTCGCGGCGTAGCCCACCGCACGGGTCATCAGCTCGCGGCACTGGGCCAGCGCGGTCGTGCCGCTGCGCGCGGACAGATGGGTGGTGCAGGCACTCAGCCCGCCTGCCGGGATGCAGGCCCACACGCGCATCTCGTTGCTGTCGTCCTGGGCGGTGTAGCGGCCGGTGACGGCGGGGCCGCCGGCGAGTGCCGCGACGACCATGATGATGTTGCCGTACTGCTGGCCGTTGGTGCACAGCACCGGCGAGCCGTCCCGACGCTGCGCCGCCACGAACGCCGCTTGCGCGTCACCCATCGCCGCGCGCAGCCGGGCCACGTCGCCCGAGCACGCCTCGTTCACCGACAGGACCTGTGGCGTCGTCGACGAGATCACGGAGACCGCCTTCGCCATCACCGGCTCCGCGCCGGCGTAGCAGCCGGCCACACCGCTGTGGCAGATGTTGAGCTGCAGGACCTTGACGGTGGTGGCCGCTGTCGTTGTCGCCGTGCTGACCGGCGCGGTGGCCGCCGAGGCGGGCGGTGCGGCGAAACCAAGCAGGGCCAACGACATCGCGACGAGCCGGGTGAGGGTGCGCATCACATCACACAAGCAGACGGCGGTGAACAATGGCAAGATCCGGATTTGCCGGCGAGGAAGGGAGATCCAGTGGAGCGGACCGGTGCGGCGCAGGGCACGATCTCCGTTGCCGAGCCGCGACCATGAGGCGCCCGAACCCGGCACTGTGGCTGTGGTACCAGTACGGCGGCCGGCTCCCCGCCCGCTACCGGGACTGGGTCCTGCACGACGCCACGTGCCGCGGCTGGCTCGCCCGCGCGCTGCTGCGCACGTTCGTCGTGCTGGCGCCGATCTTCGTGGTGCTGCTGGTACTCCTGGGGCTCGTGGGCGGGAACTGGCCGGTCGCGCTGGGGTCGGTGCTGCTCGGGGTGCTGGTGAGCCTGCGGTTCGCGGTGACCAACGCGATGGAGAGCGTCGACGCGCGGCTCGTCCGGTACGGGTTCCCGCCGGGACACGCGACCGCGACGCGGCGCGCGAAAGACGCGGCGAAACATGCCGACGAGGCCGAGCGATACCGCCGCAAGTGGGGCCGATCCACCTGAACGAGGTCGCGCACTAGGCCATTCGCGGGGAGTTTCCGAAACTGAGCCACGCACGGCGACAAATCGTCAGCCTGACCGGGGAAAGACAGTGCGCCCAACCCGTCGCTAACGTCGATGTCACGTTCGCAACAGCGAAACGAAACCCCCACAGGTGGAGGTGCTCGTGATCATCATCGGGCTGGGTATCGGAATCTCCCTCTGCTGCGGCTGGTGGTACTGCCACTGAGGCAACACTGAGGAAACGGAGGAGGAAACCACCGAAACCGCTGGTCAGCCAACCACCATCCATCCAGTTTCAGTTGGTTAGTTGCGAATGGGCGTCCGGCCGTCGGACCGGGCGCCCACAACTCGCATCTCCATGAATCCCGCCGGTGCCTGATCGCCGGCCGCGGGACTCGTCGCGTGTTCGAACGCGATAACGGCAAAGGGCAATCTCGACAGAAGTAGAACCAGTTCGGAGTAGGAATGCTCGTGACAGTCTCCGACTGACGGCGGCTCCGCCCATGCCGCACGGTTCTGCGCGCGGAGACAAAAGTGGCGGGTGGGACTCAATACCGGGTGAGCGCGACGACCGGGATGGTGCGGCCGGCCTTCACCTCGTGGTCGGCGAAGAACGGGAACTTCTCCTTGATCTCCGCCCATTTCCGGTCGTGCTCGTCGCCGGTGAGCGTGGTGGCGGTGGCGGCGTACCGCTCGGCGCCGATCTCGACGGTGACGTCGGGGTGCGCGGCGAGGTTGCGGTACCAGTCCGGATGCGACGGCGCGCCGGCGTTGGAGGCGAGCACGAGGACGCTGTCCCCGTCCGAGACGAACATCATCGGCGTGGTGTGCTCGTGGCGGGTCCGCGCGCCGGTGGTGGTGAGCAGCAGCAGCCGGTCCCGGTGCATGCCCTCGATCTCGCCGCCGGCCCGGAACTGCTCGATCACCTTCCGGTTGATCTCCTTGGCGTCCACTACGGCTCCGTCCTCTCCGCGATGATGCCCATCCCGTCGGCCGAGCGTAACGGCCCGACGGCGGGTGACGCCGTGGTCCGCCAGGGATGCCGCGATCGTCCGGATCACCCGGTCCTCGCCGGTGGGGCCGGTGCCGTAGAGGATGTACAGGCGCCCGCCCTGGTGCAGCGCCCGGTGGAGCACGGCCAGCTCGCGGGCGTGGTCGCGGGTCCAGAACACGTTGACGTCGACGGAGAACGCCTTGTCCATGCCGGCGACCGCAGCCGATCTCCAGGATGTGCTCGCCGGGGCCCGGGTCGACGACCTCGACCCGCTCGACGGATGCGGGGCGGGATCACGAGCCGAACCAGCCCGCCACGTCCAGGCGCCACATGCCGTCCGGGGTGACCGTGCGCAGGGCCGACTCGATGTCGCGGACGCGGTTCGCGCCGAGGGTGCGCACCCACCGCGCACGCAGGTCGTCGAAGATCGCCGCCGAGCGGGCGAGTGCGTCGGCCCCCCGGGGGGTCAGGCGGATGAGCTTGCGCCGCGCATCGGCGTCGTCGCCCGCGCGTTCGACATAGCCGACCTTCGCCAGCCGGTCGGCGGTCTTGCCGGCGGCCTGCTTGGACACGCCGAGCCTGCGGCCGAGCTCGCTGGCGGTGGCGCCGTCGCGGCCGATCGCCTGGAGGGCGAACCCGTGCGCCGGGCGGGCGTCGGGGTGGCCCTGGCGGGCGAGCTCGGCGTGCAGCTGGTCGATGAGCGAGCGGAAACCCGCGAACAGCAGCAGGGGCAGCTCGAAGCCGGGAGCACCGTCCTTGCCAGATTCGACAACTCGGTTTACTATCTCGTCAACCATGTTGTCTAACTTACCGGAGTCTCATGTTCGTCGACCACACCGTCGAGTCCGCCCCGCCGGCCGCCCGCCGGACCCTGACCGCGACCGCCGCGCGGTTCGGCTACCTGCCGGCCGCGGTCGCCAGGTTGGCCGAGGCGCCGGAGGTGCTCGACGGCTTCCTGAAGCTGAGCGGTCTGTTCGAGACCACGACCCTCGATCCCCTCGCCCGCGAGACCCTGATCATGACGATCGCGACCCGCAACGGCTGCCACGTCTGCGTGGCCATGCACACGGCGAAGCTGCACGCACTCGACGCCGACCCCGCGCTGATCGCCGCGCTCCGCTCCGGCGTCCCACTGACCGACCCCCGCCTGGAGGTGCTTCGACTGTTCACTGTGGACGTTCTGGAGTCGGCAGGCGCGGTCGGCGACGAGCGCATGGCCGCGTTCCTGGCGGCCGGCTATACGCGGAGGCAGGCGCTGGAGGTGGTGCTGGGCATCGGGACCTACACACTGTCCACACTGGCCAACCGGATGACCGCCGCCCCACTGGACGAGCCCCTGGCCCCCTTCGCCTGGGACGAGGTCAGACCGGTGCCTGCCAGGTGAACAGGACCATCGGGTACTCCTCCATCGCGAAGGTGGCCTCCTCGCGCCAGCCGCCGCGGCGGTACATGCCGGCTGCCGGGGCCTCGGGGTGGGTGCAGAGCCACGCGGAGGGCCACCCGGTGACGAAGCGGGTGAGCAGTGAACGGCCGATGCCGCGGCGCTGGTGGGCCGGGTCGACCATCAGCTCGGCCACGATCAGCGCCGGGCCCACCAAGCGGCCGGCCACCGCGGGGGTGACCGCGGCGGCCAACGCGTCGTCGAAGCGGGAGCCCGAGGCCAGTTCGGGGCCGGCGGGCCAGCCGTAGATCGCACCGACCAGGTAGCCATCGTCCACCGCCAGCAGGCCGTCGAAGCCGCCGCGGCCCAGGTGCGCGGTCAGCCGGTCGGGGAAACCGGCGAGCCGCTCGGCCGACTCGCGCCACGGTGGCTCGGTGAAACAGCGCCGGTACAGGCTCTCGAGCTGGGTGGCGTGCCGGCCGAGCTGGATCGCGTCGGTGCGGCGCATGATGATGCCTCGGTGCACAAACAGCCAGGCTAACGCCGGCGGCTGATCAACGGTCGCCGCCCTTGTCGTCGCCCGGGCCGTCGTCACCACCGTGGCCGCCATGGTCGTCACCGTGGTCGTCACCGTGGTCGTCGTCACCACCGTGGTCGTCACCGGAGCCGTCGTGGCGGTCGCCGCCGTGGTCGTCGACCGTGGCGCTGGGCGTCGGCATGCCGGTGCGGTCGTCGTCGCGGCCGCCGCGGCGGCCGTCCTGCTCGATGCGGGTGATGTCGCCGGTCTCGGCGTCGACCCGGACGTCATAGGTCACGCCGTCCTTCGTGATCTCCACCTTCCACTCGGTGCGGCCGTGCTCGAGCTCGCGCTCGATCTCGTGCACGGTCCCGCCACCGAGCCGCTCGCGCACGATCCGGGCCGCGTCGTCCGGCGTCAGCTGACCGGTCGCGGCGGTCGGGGTGGCGGTGGAGGGGGACGTGGCGGCGGACGAGGTCGGGTCGAACGTCGTGCTCGTTGTCGGCTGGGCGCCGGCCGAGAGCGGATCGCCGCTCGCCGCCAGCGCGACCGCGGCACCGCCGGAGACCGCGATGGCCCCGGCCGCCGCGACGATGACCAGTGTCTTCCTGCTCATGACTCCCCCTCGCAGGCTCGGTCGAGCCCCTCGCGGTCGCCCTGTGGCATTGATTCGCTCGCAAGCTCGCTCATGACTCCCCCTCGCAGGCTCGGTCGAGCCCCTCGCGGTCGCCCTGTGACATTGATTCGCTCGCAAGCTCGCTCATGGTGAGTCCCTTCGGATCAGCTGCAAGGTCCTCACCACGGTGTCGCGACCCGGCCTAGCACCGCGCTGCCCGACGGTTAACGCGGCCCTAATGCACCCAGCTCGACGACGACGGTCAACCCGGGCGAACCCGGCTCCAGCCGCACCTCGCCGCCGGTGTGCTCGGCCGCGCGCCGCACGATGTCCAGGCCCAGCCCGCTGGACCCGGACCCACTGGCCCCGCGCCGCAACGCCCCGGTCGTGGACCCGGGCAGGCCGGGGCCCGCGTCGGCGACGACCAGGGTGGCGCCGCCGGGCCGGCCGGCGAGCCGCACGGCGAGCGCGGTCCCGTTCGGGGTGTGCGCGAACACGTTGCCCAGCAAGGCATCCACGCACGCCTCCAGGTCCACCCGGGCCAGCGGCACCGGCAGCGAGCCCGGTCCGATGTCGACGGTCAGCTCCCGGTCGGTGTCCTCGGCGAGCACCGACCAGAACGCCACCCGCTCGCGCACCACCTCGGCGGCGTCCACGGACGCGCCGGACGGGTCGGCGCCGCGCCTGCGGGCCTGCTGGATGACATCGGTGACCGCGCGGTTCACTGCATCCACCCCGACCACGATCCGCTCCGCGTCCGAAGAGGACAGCGACTCGGCGTCCATGCGCAGCGTGGTCAACGGGGTTCGCACCCGGTGCGACAGGTCCGCGATCGTCTCGCGCTCCTCGCGCAGCAGGTCGGTGATCCGCCCCGCCAGCCCGTTGAGCGCCCTCGCCACCACGCCCAGCTCGTCCGGCGCCGACACGTCGGCCCGCGCGGACAGCTCGCCCCCGCCGAGCCGGTGCGACACGGCCGCGAGGTCGATCGTCGAGCGGACCAGCGTGCGCGCCAACCGGTCGGCCACGACGAGCGAGACCACCAGCAGCGCCACCCCGAGCCCGGCCAGCAGCAGCCAGGCGCGGGTGACGCCGCGGGTGAGCTCGGCGTCCGGCACGAACGTCCGGATCACCGCGACCACCCGGCCGGGACCGCCGACGGCGAACACGATCTCGCGGCCGCCGGACACCTCGGCGGACTCGCTGCGCCCTCGCCAGGCGAGCTCGACGAGCGGCGACCGGTCCGCCTCGGCGCCGAACCGGGTGCCGTCCTCGAGGAACATCGTGACGTCGTACCCGGTGGCGGCGTCCACCTGCTGGACGGTCACCCCGAGCGCGTCCGGCGGGGTGGTCGCGACGAGCGAGGTCAGCGACTGCGCCCGCACGGTCGCGTTCTGCACGGCGCGGTCCGCGGCGACGTTCTTCACCAGCACGGCGAGCGGCACCAGGAACGCCACCAGCACGAGCAGCGTGGTGGCGGCGACGAGCAGCAGGACCCGGCGGCGCACGGGTCAGCCCTCCGGCGCCGCGAGCCGGACGCCGACCCCGCGCACGGCGTGCAGGTAGCGGGCCTGCTGCGCGGTCTCGCCGAGCTTGCGGCGCAACCACGACAGGTGCACGTCGACGGTCTTGTCCGCGCCGCCGTAGGGAAGCTGCCACACCTCGGTGAGCAGCTCGCGCTTGCTGACGACCTCCCCGGCCCGCGCGGCGAGGTAGTGCAGCAGGTCGAACTCGCGCGGGGTCAGCTCCAGCTCGCGACCGTCCAGGGACGCCTCGCGCGAGCGCGGGTCGACCCGCAGCCCGCCGACCTCGACCGCGGCGACCCGTTCGTCGTCGGCGCCGCGGCGCAGCACCGCCCGGATCCGCGCGTCGAGCTGCGCCACCCCGAACGGCTTGACCACGTAGTCGTCCGCGCCCGCGTCGAGCACCGCGACGATCTCGGTCTCGTCGTCGCGCGCGGTCGCCACGATCACCGGGACGTCGCTGACCCCGCGCAGCATCCGCAGCATCGCGGTGCCGTCGAGATCGGGCAGGCCCAGGTCGAGGATCACCACGTCCGGTCGCGCGCTGACCGCCTGCTCGAGCCCGGCCATCGCGGTCGGCGCGGAGAACACGGCGTGCCCGCGGTCGGTGAGCCCGCGGATGATCGACGAGCGGATCGTCGCGTCGTCCTCGACGACGAGTACCTGCGCCATGTGCACGAACCTAAGGCACGCCCGTCCGGATCCGCGTGCTCACCGGCTCCGCTATGGCTGCGTTAGGAGTCCCTTAACCCGGGTGCCGGGCATACTGCCGAGGTGACCAGGGTCCGATCCGTGCGCACCGCCACCGGGGTGGTGCTGTGGCTCGCCGCCGCGGCGGCCGCGACCGCGGTCGGCATGTTCGCGGTCGGCGCGATCGGCAACGACATCTTCGGCTCCGACCAGCAGCCGCTCAGCCAGTCCCAAGTGGACGAGCAGCTGGCCGGGTCGACCAGAACCCCGGCGGCGACCACGCCGCCGCCCTCGACCACCGCGTCGACGGGGCCGTCGACGCCACCGACGACCAGCGACCCGCCCACCCCGCAGGCCACCCCGGTGACCTCCGACGGCGGCACGGTGCTCGCCCGCTGCGCGCCCGGCGGCCTCGTCGACGTGCTCTCGGCCGTGCCGGCGCAGGGTTTCAGCGTCGACTCAGATGACGACGAGCTCGACGACCACCCGCAGATCAAGTTCGAGTCCGGCGAGCGGGAGATCGAGGTCCGGCTGCGCTGCGTCGGCGGCCGGATCGTCCCCGAGATCAAGCCGACGAGCTAGGCCATGTCTCGCGGATCTTGGGTCGTGGTATTCGCGCCCAGATGCCCCCTGGCCGCGTTGTCGGAAGGCCCGAATACAACCCGGTATGCGCGACCTTCCGCCGCCTTGCCAGGAGCCATCTGGATCACGAATCCCATCGACCAAGATCCACCAGACACGACCTAACCGACCTTCTCCTCGAGCCGGTCGAGGCGGTTGAGCACCGGTTGCAGCGCCGTGTCCACGGCGGCGTCCACGGCGGCCACCACGACGTTCGCCATCGGGGCCGTGCCGGCCTGCGCGGCCTGATGGTCCCGCAGGTGCACGTAGCCGGCGAGGGCCGCGCGCACCGCGTGCCGGGCGCCGCGCAGCTCCACGCCCAGACCGCGCAGCACCTGACCCGCGGCGCCGGCCGGCTCGGCGACAAGACCCAGCAGCAGGTGTTCGCAGCCGACATAGTTGTGCCCCAACGAGATCGCCTCGGTGACGGTGAGCTCGAGCGCGCCCGCCGCGGTACGGCTCATGCGGTCCGCCGAGCCGCCCTCGTCCGGCGACTCGACCCGGCCGAGCTCGCGCAGCACGGTCGCCGGGTCGACCTCGATCGAGGGAAGTACGAGCAGCGCCATGTTCGCGCCCTCGGTGACCATGCCGAGCAGCAGGTCCCGGGTGCCGATCTCGGCCGCGCCGCGCTCGCGCGCGTTGGCGATCGCGAGCTTGATGACATCCCGCGAGCGCTGGGTGAACTGGGTGAGCCCGGCGGTCGGGTCCGCGCCGGTCAGGTCGCCCGTCACCGCCGCACGGATGGCGCTCACCCGCTTCACCGCCAGCTCCAGGGCGCGCTGACAGATGGCGGAGACCGGCACCCCGATGTCCTTGACGGCCTCGGCGAGGTCGTCGGGGAGGTAGACGTTGATTTTTGGCATGCCCCCATATATACCCCCATATGGGGTTAGATGACAACGCGCGCCTGAACGGGGATGTCGGTGAGCAGGCCGCGGCGGTCCAGCTCGGGCCGCACGCCCTCGCCGAACCAGTAGGCCTCCTCCAGGTGCGGGTAGCCGGAGAAGATGCCACGGCAGCAGCCGGGGCTGCTGGGAAGGCGACCGACACGGCGCCGCGCACGGTCGCGGTGCCCTCGACCGCGGTGTCCAGGCCGGCGAGAACCCGCAGCAGCGTGGACTTCCCGAAGCCGCCGCGGCCGAGCAGCGCGACGAACTCGCCCGGCCGGCGGACCCACCACCTCCGTGCGGTCGAGTAGTTCCATTGTGGACACTGCGGGTTCCCAAGGAGTGCCGACGAGGGCCGGTATGGCGGCCCTCCCGTCGTGCGGGCAGGGTTCAGCGGCACGACGGCGTTGCCGTGCAAGGGAGATCAGTGACAGGGAGACGTCAGGGCCGCGCTCAGCGCGGACAGGCCTGGGTGCCGATCCGGACGAAGTCGATGTGACGCCGCTTGGTCAGGACTACCTCGATGGTCACCACTGCATCGCAACAGAACCGCGCGCCGACCGTCAACGGTCGGTTGCAACCGTCCATTCCTTGGAGCAGGCGCTCAGCCCGCGGCCGCCGCCCAAGCCTGGTACTCGGTGTCGCCGTCGGGTGTGGCCGTGATGACGGCGTCCAGCAGGGTGCGGGCGGAGGTCAGCTCGTCGATGGCGGCGGTGATCCGGGCGCGTTCCTTGTCGAGGTGAGGAACCAGCTCCGGGCAGCTGGGCGCGAGGCCCGCGCCGGCCTCGATCTCGACCATGCACGGCAGGACCTCGGCGATGAGCGTGGTGGACAGCCCCGCGGCGAGCAGGATACGAACGTGCCGCACGGTGTCCACATCGGACTCCACGTACACCCGGTAGCCGCTCGGCCGGCGCCGCGGGCGCAGCAGGCCCCGCTCCTCGTAGTAGCGCAGCGACCGCTCGCTGACCCCGGTCCGCCGGGCGAGCTCTCCGATGCGCATCCATGCCCCCTCGCGGGTTGACCCTCACGCTGATGTCAAGGTTTAGCTTAGCCCCCATGACGACCAAGACCGCCGTGACCGTGCTCGGCCTCGGCCCGATGGGCCACGCGCTGGCCAGCACCTTCCTGACCGCGGGCCACCCGACGACCGTGTGGAACCGCTCCCCCGCCAAGGCCGGCGACCTCGTCGCGCGCGGGGCGATCCGGGCGGCGACCCCCGCCGACGCGGCCGCCGCGAGCGACGTCGTGGTGGCGTGCGTGCTCGACTACGCCGCCGCGCGTGAGGTCTTCGCCGCCGCCGCGCCCGCGTTGGGTGGCCGGTCGCTGGTGCACCTGACCTCCGGCTCGCCGGACTCGGCGCGCTCGCTCGCCGACTGGGCGACCGGGCACGGGGTCACCTATGTGGACGGCGCGATCCTCACCCCGACGTTCACGATCGGCACGCCGGACGCGGTGTTCCTGTTCAGTGGCCAGGAGGAACCGCCGGCGGCCATGGCGTCGCTGGGCGGCTCGACCACCTATCTCGGGCCCGACCCGGGCCGGGCGGCCGCGTACGACGTGGCGCTGCTGGACATCTTCTGGACATCGGTCGCCGGGATGACGCACGGGTTCGCCATGGCCCGCGCGGAGAACATCACCGCCACCGAGCTGGCACCGTTCGCGAAGGGCATCGGCAGCCTGCTGCCGCTGGTGATCGACAACCACGCGTGCCGGGTCGACCAGGGCCGCCACGACGGCGACCACTCGACGATCGCCTCGGCGGTGGCCGGCATGTCGCACATCATCGAGTCCGCGGACGCGCGCGGGATCACCGTCGAGACGATGCGGGCCGCGCGGTCGGTGGCGCTGCGGGCCGTCGAGGCCGGGCACGGTTCCGACGGCCTGTCGCGGCTGACCGAGCTCCTCGGCCCGCGGACCACCGGAACGGCGCAGCGGTAGCCCGGAGCCGGTCGCGCAGCTCGTCGACCCGGCATTCGCCGGCGTGGACCGGATCTGTCTGCTCCCGGTGGAAGAGACTGCGGCGGACGTGCTCGCCCGCGCGGTGGCCGCCGGGGTGCGGCGGGTGATCGACCTGTCCGCCGCGTCGGTCACCGCCGGCCCGCACTCGATCACCTGAGACTGGCGGCGATGATCCGCGCACACTGCATCGGCTCGGTATGCGTCGTGTCCACCTCCAGGTCGTACACCACGCCCTGGTGAACCACGTCTGCCTGGGATACGGCCATTCCGGTGATCCGATCGCCCCGTGCAACCTCGCGGGCCGCGGCAACACCGCCCTCGCACCTGACACCGACCCAGCGCACGTCAAGTCCGCCAAGAGCCTTCTGCCACCGCTGCTGGGACGCCGCTCCACCGAGGAAGACCTCATCAACGATGACCCCGGCGCCCGCGCGGGCCATCGCCGCGACCCCCTCGATCCACGCCGCTTCCAGCGACCGGAACTCCGCCCCGACGATCACCTCGCCGTCCGGAGCGAACTCGATCCCCGCATCCGATGCCCTCATGGACGCGGGCATCGCGTCGATCAGTGTGTCGACCCCGAAAGCCAGCCATGGATCTGGCAGGACCGCCTGCAGACACCGGGCGATCCCGGACTTCCCAGAACTGGAACCACCATTGAGAACGATCACCTGAGCCGCCACCGCGCCACAGTAGAGGCACCGCGACAACGCTCGAAACAGCATTCGGCGGACGCCGCCCCGCTGCCGCGCCAACCCGGTGAACCCATCCGGCCACAGCACTGGACCCGGGCTGTCTCGGCGGCCGCGCGGTGTATCAAGTGCCACATCGCTGGACGCTCGCGCATGGTTCGCTCCCGGTTAGGCTCGCCTAAGAACTGGGAGGACCGTCGTGCGTGAGCTCACCGGAGGCCGCCTGCTGCGCCGGTCGGTCGGGCGGCACCGCGGCCGGATGACCGCGGGTGTGCTGTTGCTCTCCGGCCACCAGTCGGCCGAGGCGCTGGTGCCGGTGCTGATCGGGGTGATCATCGACCGGGCGGTGGCCACCGGCGAGGTCGTGCCGCTGCTGGCGTGGGTGCTCGTGCTCGGTGTGCTGTTCACCTCGCTGACCACGTTCTGGCGATGGGGCGCGCGGCACCTGATGACCGCGATGCAGCACGAGATGCACCAGCTGCGCCCGGCCCTGCTGGCGATCGCCGACCGCGTGGTGGTGCTGGACGCGGGCCGGATCGTGGCGACCGGCACCCACGCCGACCTGGCCGCGACCGACGACCGCTACCGCGAGGCGGTACTGCGATGACCGCGCCCGTCGCCGGCCTCGTGCGGCGGCCTCGTGCGGCGGAGCCGCCGCGATGACCGACCTCCTGCCCATCGCCACGTCGCGGCGGACCTGGGCCGCGCTCTGGGCCGAGGTCCGGCGGCTGCCCTGGCTCGGCGTCGCCACCGCGGTCAGCGCCGTCGGGGCGAGTGCGGGCGGGCTCGTCGCGCCATGGGTGCTCGGCGACATGATCGACGACATCGCCACCGGCGGGGACCACGGCGACGTCATGGCGGCCGCCGCGGTGATCGCGGTCGCCGCGCTCGCCACGGGGTTGCTCACCGGGGTGTCCGCGACACTTCTGTCCCGGCTCGGCGAGACCGTCCTCGCCCGGCTCCGCGAGCGGGTGCTCGACCGGACCTTGCACCTGCCCGCCGCCACCCTGGACAAGGTCAGCCCCGGCGATCTCCTGTCCCGCGTCGGCGACGACGTCTCGGTGGTCACCACCGCGCTCGTCACCACGGGCCCGCAGCTCGTGTCCGCCGTGCTGACGATCGTGCTCACCGGCGGCGGCATGTTCGCACTCGACTGGCGGCTCGGCCTCGCGGGCCTGCTCGCCGGGCCGATGTACGTCCTGGCCGTCCGCTGGTACCTCCCCCGCTCCGGCCCGTTCTACGCCCGCGAGCGCGTCGCGATCGGCGAGCGCGCGCAGGCCATGGTCAGCTCGCTGCAGGCCGGCCCGACCGTACGCGCTTACAGGCTGGAGGAAGCGCATACAGCGGCCATCAACGACCGGTCTCGCGCCGCCATGGACCTGTCCATCGGCGTGTTCCGGATCTTCACCCGCCTCGTCGCGCGGATGAACCGGGCGGAGTTCGTGGGTCTCGCCGCCATCCTCGTCACCGGGTTCCTGCTGGTCCGCGCGGACATCGTCTCGGTGGGCGCGACCACCGCGGCCGCGCTGTACTTCCACCGGCTGTTCAACCCGGTCGGCGCGGTGGTCATCGAGTTCGACGAGATCCAGTCGGCCGGCGCGAGCCTCGCCCGGCTCGTCGGCGTCGCCCAGCTCGACCGGCCGCGCCCGCCGGAGACCACGAGCGAGCCGACCGACCGCGGGCTCGAGCTGAAGGGCGTCAGCCACCGCTACGACGACGGGCCGCTGGTCCTCGCCGACGTTACGGTCCGGATCGAGCCCGGCGAGCGGCTGGCCGTCGTCGGTGCGACCGGGGCCGGCAAGTCGACGCTCGCCGGTATCGCCGCGGGTCTGCTCGACCCGGTCGGGGGCGTCGTCCGCGTCGGCGGCGTGCCGGTCCGCGAGCTGGACCGCCGGCACATCGCCATGCTCAGCCAGGAGGTGCACGTCTTCTCCGGCCCGCTGGTCGCCGACCTCCGGCTGGCGAAGGCCGACGCGTCCGAGGCGGAGGTCCGGGCGGCACTCGAGACCGTCGGCGCGACGCACTGGGTCCGCGCGCTGCCGGCCGAGCTGGACACGGTCGTCGGCGAGAGCGCGCACCGGCTCACCGCGGCCCAGGCGCAGCAGGTGGCGCTGGCCCGGCTGGTGCTCGCCGACCCGACCGTCGCGATCCTCGACGAAGCCACCGCCGAGGCCGGGAGCGCGGGTGCCCGCGAGCTGGAGCGGGCCGCGCTGGCCGCGACCGCCGGGCGGACGACGTTGATCGTCGCGCACCGGCTGACCCAGGCCGAGCTCGCCGACCGGGTGCTGGTGCTCGACGGCGGCCGCGTGGTCGAGACGGGCGCGCACGCCGACCTGGTGCGGGCGGGCGGGCGGTACGCGGAGTTGTGGCGTAGCTGGACCGGGGCCGGCACAGCGAGTTAACTCCTTGCTGCCGCCCGACACGCCGGGTAGTTTTGGTCAGCTGAATGCGCTTACACGAGGGACGGTTACTGGGTGAGTGCCCCCACGGTCTATGACGTCGCCGAACGCGCACAGGTATCCATCGCGACCGTGTCCCGCGTGTACCGCAACCCGGACACGGTGCGTGCGCAGACCCGCGAGCGTGTGCTGGCGGTCGCGCGCGAGCTCGGGTACGTGCCCAGCGGCAACGCGCGTGGCCTGGCCAGCCGCAGCACCGGCGTGCTCGGCCTGTGCTTTCCCGACTACGCCGACCCCGAGGTCGACAACCCCGACGACCCCGACAGCCCGGACACCGACGACCCCGAGCACATGCTCTACGCCGACGAGATCACCCGCGGCATGGAGCGCGCGGCCCGGCGGCACGGCTACGCGCTGCTGATCGCCGCGTCGCTGGCCGGTGGCCCGGAGAGCCTGGTGGCGAAGGTCGCCGGCCGGGTCGACGGGTTCGCCGTGCTGGCCCGCACCGTGCCGACCGACGACCTCGAGGTCATCTCCCGGCGGCTGCCGATCGTGATGATCGCGGGCCCGCGCGAGATCGACCACCTCGACCACCTGGAGGTCGCCAACGCCGACGGCGAGCGCGACCTGACCACGCACCTGATCGCCGACCACGGCCTGACCCGGCTCGCGTTCGTCGGCGGCAGCACCGACTCACCGGACGCGGCGGCCCGCTTCCTCGGTTTCCAGCGGGCGTTGCGCGCGGCCGGCCTCCCGGTCCCCGCCGAGCCGGACACCCGGGGCAACTTCACCCAGGCCGACGGCCGGTCCGCGGCGGAGCGCCTGCTCCACGGGTACGGCCCGCCGCCGCAGGCGCTGGTGTGCGCGAACGACCAGATGGCGGTCGGCACGTTGCAGGCACTGGAGCGGCGCAGGATCCTGGTGCCGGAGGACATGGCGGTGGTCGGCTTCGACGGGATCCCGCTGGGCCGCGTGGTCCGCCCCAGCCTGACGACGGTGAGCCAGCCGATGCGCCGCCTGGGCCAGACGGCGGTGGACCTGCTGGTGGAACGCTTGGGAGACCCGGACCGCGAACCCCGCTCGGTACTGCTCCCGGTCACCCAGACCCGCCGCCGAAGCTGCGGCTGCCCCTGACCCCGCGCCCCCACCCCCCCGCGAGTCCAACCCCCAGAACCCGCGAGTCCAACGTTCCGGACCCGCGAGTCCAACCCTCCGGACCTCCGTGTCCAACGTTCCGGACATCGGACCAGGTGCGCGAACGTTGGACTCGCGGGTCGCGAGCGTTGGACTCGCGGGGGTTCGTGCGGGCGCGGGGGCGGGGCGGCTTGGTTGCGGGAGGGTTGGCGGGGCACCTACTGTATGCGCTTACAGCAAGCGCTTACAGCAAGGGGGCGTAGTGACCGACACCAGCGCGCGGCGGGACTGGGAGCAGCGCATCGGCATGCCCAGTGACGAGCGGCTCACCGGCATCGGCGAGCTGGCCCCGCCGCAGGACCTGGTCGCCGAGGCCGGCACCGGGCTCGTGCGACTGGACTGGCGGCCGGTCGACGGCGCGCTCGGCTACCTCGTGCACCGGGCCAGCACCCAGGACGGCCCGTTCGAACCGCTCGACCACCTCGGCGGCGACGTGCTCGCGGTACCGCACCCGCCCTACGCCGACACGATGGTCGAGCCGGGCGCGACCTACCACTACCGGGTGGCCACGTGGAGCGACAGCGGTGCAGGGTCGCTGTCGACGACCGCGTCGGCCACCCCCCAGCCGGCGGGTCCGGCGCAGGCGCGGGTGGTCGTGTCGGTCGACGCGACCACGGCGCCGGCCCCGCTGCCCGACGTCTGGCGCCGGATGATCGGTGCCGAGCACTTCTCCCTGCTGGTCTGGGACCGGCCCGGCCCCGGCGGCTCGGACGTCGCCGCCGAGTACGCCGAGGCGCTGCGGATCATGCGCGACGAGATCGGCGTGCGGACCGTCCGCGCCCACGGCACGTTCCTGCCCGAGACGGTCACCGTGCGCGAGGACGGCGGCTTCGACTTCGCCGGGTTGGACGAGGTCTACGACCGGTTCCTCGAGTCCGGGCTCAAGCCGGTGGTCGAGCTGTCGTTCATGCCGCTCGCGCTGTGCGCCGACCCCGAGTACACCGTCTTCGAGTACAAGGCCGCGGTGTCGGTGCCGAAGGACTGGGACCGCTGGGGCGACCTCGTCCGCGCCCTGACCGTGCACCTGCGCGAGCGCTACGGCGCCGACGAGGTGGCCACCTGGGAGTTCGAGGTCTGGAACGAGGCCAACCTCGAGGTCTTCTGGAACGGCACCCAGGAGGACTACCACCGGCTCTACGAGGTCGCGGCCCGCGCGGTGAAGAGCGTCGACGAGCGGATCCCGGTCGGCGGCCCGTCCTCGGCGGCGGCCAGCTGGGTGGGCGCGCTGCTGGAGCACTGCCTGGCGGGCGACGTGCCGGTCGACTTCGTGTCGACGCACACCTACGGCAACGCGCCGCTGGACATGCGGCCGCTCACCCGCTCGTTCGCCAAGGCCACCGGCAAGGCGGAGCCGGAGATCCTCTGGACCGAGTGGGGCGTCACGCCGACGCACTTCCACCGGGTCAACGACACCGTGTTCGCCGCGCCGTTCGTGCTGCGCGGCATGAAGAGCGCGATCGCCACGACGGACTGCCTGTCCTACTGGGTCGCGTCCGACCAGTTCGAGGAGCTCGGCTGGCCGCCGCGGCTGCTGCACGGCGGGTTCGGCCTGCTGACCGTCGGCAACCTGCGCAAGCCCCGGTTCTGGGCGCTCGCGATGCTGTCCGCGCTGGCCGGCGGGCGGATCCCGGCGACCCTCACCGGCGACGGCGCCGAGGCGATGGTCGAGGCGCTGGCCACGGCCACCGGTTCGACGGTGGACGTGCTGGTGTGGAACGGAACCCTGGATCAGTCCAAAATAGACGGTGCGGCGATACTGGACCGGACGGTGTCGGTCGAGGTGTCCGGACTGACGCCCGGCAGGTACGAGGTGAGCTCGACCCGGGTCGACGCCGAGCACGGCAACATCCAGCGGGTGTGGCAGGAACTTGGCGGCGCCGAGTGGCCGGACGGCCGGCAGTGGGACGCGCTGCGCGCCGCCGACACACTGCCGATCGAGTACCTTGCGGACGTGGAGGTCGGCGCGGACGCCACCGCGTCGGTCACCGTCGAGATCCCCATGCCGGGCATCCGGTCGCTGCGACTGACCCGGCGCTGACGAGCGAGGAGCGTCCATGGCCGACTGGTTGGCTGATGCCGTCCTGTACCAGATCTACCCGCAGAGCTTTGCGGACAGCAACGGAGACGGCATCGGCGACCTGAACGGTATCGAGTCCAAATTGGACTACCTGGCATGGCTCGGGGTGAACACGGTGTGGCTCAACCCATGCTTCGTCTCGCCCATGCGCGACGCCGGCTACGACGTGGCCGACTACTACGCGATCGACCCGCGCTACGGCACCCGCGACGACCTGGCCAAGCTCGTCGACTCGGCCGGCCGGCGCGGGATCCGCGTGCTGCTCGACCTGGTGGCCGGGCACACGTCCGACCAGCACCCGTGGTTCGTCCGGTCCGCCGACGACCCGAGCGACCACCGCTACATCTGGGCCGACCGGCAGGCGCCGGGCTTCCAGCCGTCGCCCGGCACCCGGCCGGGCTTCTACCTGCCGAACTTCTTCCCCGTGCAGCCGGCGCTCAACTTCGGCTACGCGCGGATGGACGACGCCGAGCCGTGGCGCCAGCCCGTGGACGCCGAGGGGCCCCGGGCGAACCGGCAGGCGCTGCGGGACATCATGGACCACTGGCTGCGCGCCGGGGTCGCCGGTTTCCGGGTGGACATGGCGTCGTCGCTGGTGAAGGACGACGCGGGCAAGACAGAGACGGCGAAGCTGTGGCATGAGCTGCGTGGGTGGCTCGACGCCGCGTACCCGCAGGCGGTGCTGCTCTCGGAGTGGGCGCAGCCGCAGGTGTCGGTGCCGGCCGGCTTCCACGCGGACTTCTTCCTGCACTTCGGTTCGAGCCAGGCCTTCCGCTCGCTGTTCCACAACGGCGCGGTCCACGACGACACGTGGCGCCCGCGCCCGTGTTACTTCGACGCCTCCGGCGCGGGGTCGATCTACGACTTCCTGGCCGAGTGGGCCACCGCGTCCACCGTGATCGACCACAGTGGACACATCATCCTGCCGTCGGCCAACCACGACTTCCCCCGGCTGGTCGCCGGCAGCCGCACCGCGGACCAGGCCCGCGCGGCGCTGGTGTTCCTGCTGACCTGGCAGACGTTGCCGGCGATCTACTACGGCGACGAGATCGGCATGCAGTACCAGCCGGGCCTGCCGGACTTCGAGGGCAGCGTGCTCGGCCCGCCCCGGGCAGGCTACAACCGGGCCGGTTCGCGCACCCCGATGCAGTGGGACGCAAGCGATCCGGACGTGACGTACCTGCCGCCGCACCCGTCCCCCGAGCGGCCCAACGTGGCCGACTCGCAAGCCGACCCGGACTCGCTGCTGAACCTGACCCGGGAGCTGATCAAGCTCCGCAAGGCGAACCCCGCGCTGGGTTCCCGCGGTGGCGTGGAGATCGTGAACCCGGGCTACCCGCTCGTCTACCGCCGCGGCGAGTTCACCGTGGCCGTGCACCCGGCAATGCGTCCGTCCACAGTGGACATCCCGGTGCCGGGCGAGCTGGTACTGGGCCGAGGCGCCACCCACGACAACGGCCTGCTGCGGATGGAGGGCTTCAGCTACGCCGTGTACCGCGCCTGACGCGCCACGGCGTCCGAGTCCCAGCCCAGTCCCAGCATCCGGGAAATCGGCTGGGAGCGGACCGTCCCGTACGTAGGGTCGACGGCAGGAACGGCGACAGGGGTGCGCGGATGGTGAGCTTGGCTGCGGCGACGGGGATCGCGCTGGTGGCGTTGGGGCTGGTGCTCACCCCGGGGCCCAACATGATCTACCTGGTCTCCCGGTCGATCACCCAAGGCCGACGCGCCGGTCTGGTGTCGCTCGTCGGCGTGGCGTGCGGGTTCTTCGTGTACCTGGCGGCGGCGACGGCCGGCCTCACCGCGGTCTTCCTGGTCGTGCCCGCCGCGTACACGGCGCTGAAGATCGGTGGCGCGGCGTACCTGCTGTACCTGGCGTGGCAGGCGGTCCGCCTCGGCGGGCGGTCGGCGTTCGAGCCCAAGGAGCTCACCGCGGACCGGCCGCGCAGGCTCTTCGCGATGGGGCTGGTCACGAACCTGCTGAACCCCAAGATCGCGGTGCTCTACATCGCGCTGCTGCCGCAGTTCATCGACCACGAGCGCGGCTCTGTCGCGCTGCAGAGCCTCACCCTCGGCGCGATCCAGATCGTCGTCGCGCTGGTTGTCAACGGGTTGATCGTGCTCGGCGCCGGCGCGCTGGCCCGCTTCCTCACGGCCCGGCCGCTGTGGTTGCGCATCCAGCGTTACGTGATGGGCGGCGTGCTCGGCGCGCTCGCGGTGCGGCTGGCGACCGACCGCTCGCCGGCACCGGCCTGAGCGGAGCGGACCCGTCCAGTGCCAGGCGGAGTCTCGAGCGGCCCGCTGGGCCCGCTGTCCCCGGGTGCTTGTCCCGGTCCGCGGCGACTAGGTCGTGTCTCGTGGGTCTTGGTCGATGGGATTCGTGATCCAGGTGGCTCCTGGCTAGGCGGCGGAAGGTCGCTCATACCGGGTTGTATTCGGGCCTTTCGACAACGCGGCCAGGGGGCAGCTGGGCGCGAATACCGCGATCCAAGATCCGCGAGACAATGGCCTAGTATCGGGCCGGATGTAAGCGCTTCCTGTATGCGCTTCCATTCGATCCAGGCAGTGCTGGACGACGTCGTACGCTCCCGCGCGCCGGGCCGAGAGGGACCATGGCGCGGGCGATGCTGCTCGGCGGGTTCCGGTTCGGGGCGGTGAACCTGCAGTCCGCTCTCGACCCGGCGACGCCGCCGGTGCTGGCGCTGGCGCTGGCGCTGGCGGGCACGACGCACCCGCCGGCCGCGGTTCAGTCCCTTGTGGACTACATGCGGGCCAGCGGACACCTGTTGCCGGCCGGGCGGGTGCCGGCACTGGACATGGCCCGCGGCCCGTGCCCGGTCCTGCGTGACGCGCTCGGCTGACCGCCACCGAGCACGGGCGGCCGCTGCTGGGCGGCGAGACGCTGTGGCTGCAGGGGCGGCGGGCGCTGATGCTGCCGCCCGACCTGACGCTCGGCGGCCTCGACGTGGCGTACGCGACGGCCGAGGCGGCGCACGTCGGCGAAGGCTCGGTGACGTTCCGCTCGCCCGCGCCGGAGTCGTTCGTGGCCGTGCGGGGCGAGGTGACCTGCACGGAGCCGGCCGTGGAGCTGGCGGCAGGACGGACTGACTGGCGTACTGGCCCGCGGGACCCGCGAGTTCACCGTGCGCCGAACCCGTGAGGGCTGACGACGGCGGCTCGGTTAGCGTGACGCTCATGTTCCAGACCGACACGGCGGCGTTCGTGCGCCGCTTCGCCGACGCGTGGGCCACCCCGACCGTCGACGGGCTCGTGGCGCTGGCCCACCCCGACGCGACGTTCACCCAGCCGCTTTACAGCACCGCGCGCGGCCACGACGGGCTGACGAACGTGCTGGACGAGCTGCTGTCGACGATCCCCGACCTGCGCGGCGAGGTCCTGAGCTGGGCCGCGGCCGACGACGAGACCGTGTTCGTGGAAGTGCGCCTCACCGGCACGTTCGGCCGCAAGCCCATCGAGTGGGTGACCGTCGACAAGATCGTCCTGCGGGACGGCCTGATCGCCTCCCGCACGGCGAACTTCGACGGCCTGCGCCTGCTCGGCTCCCTGGCCCGCCGCCCGCGCGGCTGGCCGGCGTGGCTACGCGCCAAGCTCGACCGCTGAGCTCGGCGCCACCCGGCCAGGAACGTCGCGATACGGTCGGCGGCGGTGTGCCATGCGGTCCCGAGGTCGGCCGCCACCTCCTCGACGTCGGCGGGACATTCGACGCCGCGCGCCTTCACCGCTGTCCACAGTGGAGCGTCCGGTTCGGCGACGGTCATGACAGGGCCCGCAGGTCGCGGCCGACGGTGTCGTCCGTCCGGACGTAGGTCTCGACGCCTTGCCGACCGGCCCGCGACAGGTCCGCGGGCCGGCCGACCCACTGGTCGGTGGTCCGCGCGACTCGGTCGACGCCGCCACCGCGGTAGCGGCCCATGAACGCCCGGCCCAGCTGCCCCTGGCCGAGGCTGCCCTCGAGCCAGGAGATCCTGGTGCGGGCGGTGCTGGTCGCGCGGCAGACGGGCTGCCGCACGCAGATCTCGCATCTGAGCTCGGTCGGGAACGCAACTGGGGCCGGGTGTCCGAGGTGCTCGCGATGCTGGACGGGGCGGACATCGGCACGGACATCGGGGTCGACATCTACCCCTACCTCGCCGGCAACGCGCCGCTGAGCCAGCTGCTGCCGGAATGGGTCACCGACGGCGGCCCGTCGGTGATTCCCGACCGGCTCGCAGATCCCGTTGTGCGGCAACGAATCGCGGCGGCGTGGGTCGACAACGCCGTGCCGTGGACGGAGATCACCGTCGCCGGCGGCGCCACCGACGTACTCGGCCGGACCATCGCGGAGCTCGCCACCGGCCGGGACGCGGTGGACGTGGCGCTGGACCTCATCGCCGCGCACGGCAACGCCGTCATCATGACCGCGGGCGGCCGCAGCCCGGACGACCTGCGCACGGTGCTGCACCACGACAGCTCCGTCGTCGCCTCGGACGGGCTCGCGCTCGACCCGGACGGTCCGACAGGTCAGGGTTTCCCGCACCCACGGTCGTTCGGCACCTTCCCCCGGGTACTCGCCGGAACCGGTGGACTGCCGCTGGCCACGGCCGTGCACAAGGCGACCTCGACCCCCGCGCGGCGGGTCGGGCTCACCGATCGGGGTGAGGTCCGACGCGGACAGATGGCGGATCTTGTCGTGTTGGACATGGAACGCCTTGCCGATCGCGCTACCTTTCTTCATCCGCGGCTGTTCCCCGCGGGCGTGGAGCACGTGCTCGTCGCCGGGACAATGGTGGTGGAGAACGGAAGCCACCCCGCTTCCCGGCCGGGCGACGTGGTGCGACGAGCCCCGACGAAGTGAGGATCGAGATGGCGACAAAGGCACGCGGAGCGCGCCCGACAAGGACCGAGGACCAGCTCGGGCCCAAGAGCGCGAACTACCACACGCACGCGCTGACCCGCGGCCTCGTGCTGCTGGACCTGCTCGCCTCGGTGCCGCCGCCGTTGACGCTCACCGGGATGCACGAGCACACCGGCCTGCCCAAGAGCACGCTGGTGCGGCTCCTCTCCGCGCTCACCGAGATGCGGTTCGTCGTACGGGTCGACGAGCGGCCCGCGTACCGGCTCGGGCACAAGGTGATGGCGCTCGCCGACGCATATGTGTCCAGTTTGGACCTGTCGGCGGCGGCCGGGACCTATCTGGACGCACTCAGCAAACAGACCCAGCAGACGTCCAACCTGGGCATGCTGGACGGCACCGAGGTCGTGCACGTGTGCGCACCCCCGACCGGCCGCTGCGCTTCGAGACCAGCCCCGGCGCGCGGGACAGCGCGCACTGCACGGGTCTGGGCAAGATGCTGCTCGCCGGCGTCGACCCCGAGCGGCTCACCGCGCACCTGCCGCCGGAGCCGTACCCGGCCCGCACCGACCGCACGATCACCACCCTCGACGAGATGACCAAGGAGATCCGGCGGACCGCGCGGCGCGGCCACGGCATCGACGACAACGAGGGCAGCACCGGGCTCAAGTGCGTCGCGGTGCCGATCACGGCCGGCGGGCAGATGCTCGCCGCGCTGTCGGTGTCCGGGCCGGCCGGCGAGTTCGGCCGGGAGAAGCAGAAGGAGTACCTGGAGCGGCTGCACGAGACCGCCGAGGCGCTCTCCGCCGACTACGACGTGGTGGCCGTGCTGCGCCGCATGCACGAGTCGATGAGCGAGTCACCCAACCGAAGGCCCTAGTCCTTGAGCACCTCGTGATCGACGTCCACACGCACTGCTTGCAGCACACCCATTGGGGCCCGGAGTGGGACGCTCACTGGGAGCCGGCCTACAAGCGGGAGTGGGTGGACGTCACCCCGGCCGACTTCGACCGGGCCATGCGCGACGGCGGCGTCGACCTGGCGTTCGTGTTCGGCATGCGGGCCACCGTGGCCGGGTCCGCACGCCCCACGAGTTCGTGGCGCGGTTCTGCGCCGACACGGCCACCCCGACCGTGGGCTTCATGTCGCTGGACCTGTCCGACCCGGACGTGCTCGACCAGCTGGCCGACGGGGTCGCGAACGATCTGCGCGGGATCAAGCTCTACCCGGTGCTGGCCGGCTTCGACCCGCGCGGCCCGGCGCACGACCCGTTCTTCGCCGAGGCCACCCGGCTGGGGCTCGTGGTGCTGTGGCACATGGGCGCGACCCCGAGCCCGGTCGGTGACCTGTCGCTGTCCAACCCGCTGCTGGTCGACGACGTGGCGCGGCGGCACCCCGGCCTCGTGCAGATCATCGCCCACCTCGGGCACCCGTGGCAGCGGGAGAGCATCGTGACGTGCCGGAAGAACCGGCGGGTGTTCACCGACGTGTCGGCGTCGTGGGCGCGGCCGCTGGACGGCTATCTGGCGCTGGTCCGGGCGCAGGAGTGGGACATAGCGGACAAGCTGCTGTTCGGATCGGACTATCCGATGTGGACGCCCAAGGAGGCGGCCGACGGGCTGCGTGCGCTGGCCGCCACGAACACGGGCCTACCGAGAGTGCACGAGTCGACACTGGACCGAATCCTGCACGGCGATCCTCTTGGCGACCTCGGCCTGGCGTAGACCATTCGGCCGAACACGTTGGTCCTTCCGGGCAACGGGTGTATCTAACTTTGCCCCGGGCTCTCAGTATCTGTAACAAGGTGTTAGGAAGTTCGATGAAACCCGACGGGGTCAGTCAGCATCCAACGAAGTGTCAGTGCCGAGTGCTACAACAGACTCGCAGGGGATCCGAGCAGTACTAACGAGGAACGACATGTCCACCGCCCGCACCACCGTGCCACCCATCGAGCCACCTTTCGAGGCACTGCCCGAAGGTCTGAACCACCGAGCCATCTCGATGCTCCGCGCGGTAGTCGCCGGGCGCGCGCAGATCAGCTGCAGCAGCGAGCCGGACCTGTTCATCGACAACGTTCCCTGCTGCGACCAGTACACGGCGCACACGCTCGCTCACGCCGGGTTGATCGAGCCCGCGACGACGGGCGGGGTCGGCCAGCTGGTGCCCGCCCGGCTCACCGCCGCGGGCGAAGCCGCGCTGGTTCCGGCCGCGGCCGCCGCTTAGTCCCGCTGGTCCTTGCGGATCGGGTGATCCGTCGGTATCTCCACGAGCACGATGCGTAACCCGTCGGGATCCTCGACCCACATCTCCAGCAGGCCCCACGGTTCCTCGCGCGCCTCCCTGACGATCGGTACGCCGCGTGCCTCCAGCGCACGCTCGGTGCCGGCCAGGTCGCGCACCTGCAGCCACAGAGCGGTGTCCTCGCTCGGCCCGGCGCTCCCCCGCCCGGACACCTCCAGCAGCCCGTTGCCGAGAAAGAACACGGTGCCGCCGGGGAACTCGCGGTGGATCGCGAGGCCGAGCGTGTCCCGGTAGAAGGCCACCGACCGCTCCGGATCTCGCGGGCGCACGATGACCCTGCTGCTGAGGATCTCCATCCGTCGAGAGTCTCACCTTCCGGGCGAGGCGGCCTCCGCTACCCGATGAGTCCTCGCCAGTGCGGCGAAGAACGCGAGCGGCTTGTCCAGCGCGGCGAGGTCGGGCGCGTCGGCGACCGGAGCAAGACCGGCCGTAGCTCGCGCAGCGCAAGGCGAGAGCCGGTCCGGATGGATGCCGGGTGCGTAGCCGCCCTTGCCAGGTGTCTTGCGGGTCCGGAATGTTGGACTCGCGGGTCCTGAGCGTTGGACTCGCGGGTCCTGAGCGTTGGACTCGCGGGGGGTCAGGCCACGAAGAGGTGTTCGGTGTCCTGGGGGCTGCCGGCGGTGCCGACGAAGTCGCCCTGCACGGTGTCCGCGCCGGCATCGCGCCACCAGTCGAGCTGGGCCTCGGTCTCGATGTCGCCCACGATGACCGGCGTGCCGGACTCGCGGACCAGCGGCACGAGCTGGCGGATCGACTTGACGAACAGGCTCTCCTCGCCCTGCCGGTCGACCCGGGACACGACCAGGCCGGACATCTTCACCGCGCTCACCGGCAGGTCCTCCAGGCACGCGAGGTCGCCCCGGGTGGTGCCGAACGCGTAGAGCACGACGCCGATGCCGAGGTCCTTCAGCACCTCGAGGTTGTCCTCGGCCAGCCCGTCGGTCATGCACAGCGCCTGCACCGGCATGCCGAGCCGCAACTGGTCGGGCGAGAGGCACGCGTCGGTGAGCACCGCCTGCACCGCCGACACCAGGTCCGGGTCGCCGGCCAGCTCCTTGGTGAGCTCGACGTACAGCTTCGGCAGTCCACCGTTGAACCGGTCGGTCCACGAGCGCAGCTGGTGGCAGGACTGGTTGAGCATCCACCGCCCGATGGGCAGCGACAGGCCGGTCTCGGCGAGCACCTCCAGGCACCGCTCGTGGTCGAGCCTGCCCTGCTCGGTGTGGTCCCAGCCCAGCAGCGCCTGCATCGCCACGATGCTCTTGTCCTTCAACGACACCAGCGGCTGGTACTCGATCCCGAAGTCGCCGTTCTCCCATGCCCCGGGCATCGAGCCGGCCAGCGCGAACCGCGACCGGTCCTGCTCGTTCTGCTCGACGTCGACCGTGCCCCACTGCCGCCGGCCCGTCTGCTTGAGCCGCTGCAGCGTGGTGTCCGTGGCCCGCAACAGCTCCGCGGGCGACGTGTCCGGCTTCGGCTTGTGCACCACGGCAATGGTCGCGGTGGTGGCGATGCCCTCGTCGTCGATGTAGACCGGCTCGGCGAGCTCGTCGTTGATCCGCACCGCCAGGCTCGCCGGCGACGGCGTGGTCGGCGAGTTCTCCAGCAGCACCCCGAACTCGTCACCGTCGAACCGGGCGATCGTGGCCGTCTCGCCCTCGAACACCTCACGCAGCCTGGTCGCGACGGTCTGCAGCAACCGGTCGCCGGCATCGCGGCCCAGGCCGTTGTTGATCGCGCGGAACCCGTCCAGGTCGAGGTGGAAGACGGTGATCTCCTCGACCTTGTTCTTGCCGCCCAGCGTCTCCTCGAGCCGGCCCATGAACCGGTGCCGGTTCACCAGCCCGGTGAGGACGTCGTGGATGGCCTGGAACTGCAACTGCCCCTCGAGGAAGTGCTTGTCCGACACGTCCTCCGCGGACGTCACGTAGTAGGTCGGGGTGCCGTCCGGGGCGCGCAGCACCGACGCGGACAGGAAGACCAGCGCCTCCTCACCGTCCGCGCGCAGAAGTCTTCGCCGCTCGCGGAACGGCAGCGAGTCCTCGTCCAGCAGCACCTGGTAGCGCAGCCGCAGGTAGTCCGCGTCGTCCGGGTGGAAGATCTCCTCCAGCCGGAGCGCGCTCACCTTTCCCCGCCGGTGCGCCAGAATCTCCGCCAACGCACGGTTGCTCCGGATCAGCCCGCCGTCGAGGTCGCTGATCGCCATGCCCACCGACGACGTCGAGAAGATCTCCTCGAACTTCGCCTCGCTGTCCGACAGCGCGCGCTCGGCGTTCTCCCTGGCCCGGATCAGCGCGCGGGTCAACCCCTCCTGCTCGTCGAACAGCCGCCGGCGCATACCCTCACTGAATCCGCGCGCCATCGCGCCGAACACGTGCACGAGCTTGTCGGTCGCCTTGTCGACGCCGTTCAGCTCTGATAAGTGAGGCATTCCCTCGCCCAGTACGTTGACCGAACCCTCGACACATTCGGAGCTGGTCACCCCCAGCTCCACCAAGCCTTCCGCGATAGCCGCCGCCGGCTCGGCCGTGAACGGTTCCGCCCGCACGACAACGATGAGGCTCTCGAGCGCGCCCGAGAGCGCGCGCTCGATCTCATCCCTCGACCGCGCAATGTAGATGACCCGAGCCAATGCTCTCGCCCACTCAGCGACCAGCTCAGATCGATCCACCGGAGCCATCCATAGGCCAAGTCATCCGAGTTCGTCCTTCTCCGGTGAGCCGCGCGTTGACGGTACCAGCGACAACGTCGCGGGCTCTGCACCCAAACGGGGGCTCGGTTCTGCAACTTGCACATACCCTAGGTGTTCAGCGCTGGGCCGAACGGGTGAAACACGTTGGGTTATTAACTCCGCGGGGTCTGTTGCCGGCCGTGATCACTGGAACGACCCGGAATTCTGCAACACATCAACGATGTGTTCCGGGCGCACGGGCACCCGGGACAGCGCTATCCCCGTGGCCGCGCGGATCGCGGCGACGATGGCCGGCGTCGAGGACAGCGTGGGCGGCTCGCCGACCCCGCGCAGCCCGTACGGCGCGTGCGGATCGGCCCGCTCGAGCACGTCGATGGGCATCGGCGGCATGTCCAGCACGGTGGGGATCAGGTAGTCGGTGAACGAGGGGTTGCGCACCACCCCGTCGACCACCTGGATCTCCTCCATCACCGCGAGCCCGAGACCTTGCGCGGAGCCGCCCTGGATCTGGCCGAGGACCGCGTCGGGGTTCATCGCCTTGCCGACGTCCTGGGCGCAGGCCAGCTCGACGACCCGCACGAGGCCGAGCTCGATGTCCACGTCGACCACCGCCCGGTGCGCGGCGAACGCGTACTGGACGTGCGCGAACCCCTTGCCGGTCAACGGGTCGAGCGGCTCGGTGGGCCGGTGCCGCCACTCCGCGGTCCGCTCGACCGCCTCCTCGCCGAGCACCTCGGCCAGGTCGGCGAGCACCTCGTGGGTGGCCGACACGAGCTTGCCGCCGGCGAGGCCAGCGGCGGCCGCGCCGAACCGCGCCAGCACCGCCGAGCGCACCTGCTCGCACGCGGCCTTGACCGCACCGCCGGTGACGTAGCTCTGCCGGGACGCCGAGCTGGACCCGGCGCTGCCGACGCTGGTGTCCGATGGCTGGATGACCACCCGCTGGACGCCGAGCTCGGTGCGCGCGATCTGGGCCTGGAGGGTGACCAGGCCCTGGCCGACCTCGGCGGCCGCGGTGTGCACCATGACGACCGGCTCGCCGCCGATCACCTCGAGCCGCACACGTGCCGTCGAGTAGTCGTCGAACCCTTCGGAGAAGCCGACGTTCTTGATGCCGACGCCGTAGCCGACGCCACGCACCACGCCCTCGCCGTGCGTCGTGTTGGACACCCCGCCGGGCAGCTCGCGCAGGTCCCTTGGCGCGGCGGGCTCGGGCGGCATCGGCTTGGCCCGCACCAGCTCCAGCAGCTCCGCGACCGGCGCGGCCGAGTCGACCACCTGGCCGGTCGGCATGACCGAGCCCTGCTCGACGGCGTTGCGGATCCGGACGTCGACCGGGTCCATGCCGAGTGCCTCGGCGAGCTTGTCCAGCTGTGACTCGTAGGCGAAGCAGGCCTGCACCGCGCCGAAGCCGCGCATCGCGCCGCACGGCGGGTTGTTGGTGTAGACGCCGTAGCAGTCGACGTGCACGTTGGGCACCGTGTACGGGCCGGCGCCGAGGGTGGCCGCGTTGCCGGTGACCGCGGCCGTGGTCGACGCGTACGCGCCACCGTCGAGGACGATCTCGGCGCGCACGTAGACCAGGTCGCCGTCCCGGGTGGCGCCGTGCTCGTAGCGCAGCACCGCGGGGTGGCGGTGCACGTGCCCGAAGAACGACTCCTCGCGGCCGTAGACGATCTTCACGGGCTTGCCGGTGCGCCGCGCGAGCATGCACGCGTGGACCTGCATCGACAGGTCCTCGCGGGCGCCGAACGCGCCGCCGACGCCGGCGAGGTGCAGCCGCACCTTCTCGGTGGGCAGGCCGAGCGCGCGGGCGAGTTGGCGTTGGTCGGCGTGCAGCCACTGGGTGGCGATGTAGAGGTCGACGCCGCCGTCCTCGGCGGGGACGGCCATGCCCGACTCGGGGCCGAGGAAGGCCTGGTCCTGCATGCCGACCGTGTACTCGCCGGTCACGACGACGTCGGCGGTCGGGTCGGGGTCGCCGAAGCGGATCCTGGCGTGCCGGACGATGTTGCCGTACGGGTGGGTGGGGTGCAGCACCGGCGCGTCGGCCCGCATCGCGGCCTCGGCGTCGGTGACCGGCTGGAGCACCTCGTAGTCGACCCGGACCCGGTCGGCGGCGCGGCGTGCCGTCTCCGGGTGGTCGGCGGCGACGATCGCGACCGGCTCGCCCTGGTAGCGCACGACGGTCTCGGCGAGCACCGGCTGGTCGAGGTGCTCGAGGCCGTAGAGGTTCTCGCCGGGCACGTCCTCGTGGGTGAGCACGGCGTAGACGCCGGGCACGGCGAGCGCGGCGCCGATGTCGATGCCGCGGATGCGGGCGTGCGGGTGCGGGCTGCGCAGCGTCGCGCCCCACAGCATGTCCTCGTGCCACAGGTCGGAGGAGAAGGCGAACTCGCCCTTGACCTTGAGCGTCCCGTCCGGCCGCAGCGGACTGTCCCCGACCGTGCCGGTGACAGCCGCCGTCTGCGTGTCAGTCCTGCTCATGACGCCCCCTGCTCAACCCGCGAGTCCGACATCCGAGGCGCCCACCGACGCCGCGCACCTGCTCCGAACCACCCTGCCCGGCCCACCGCCAACGTTGGACTCGCGGGTCCGGAACGTTGGACTCGCGGGTCATCTCGTCACCTTTGCCAGCAGGTGCTCGCTCGCCGAGCGGAGCGCGGCCGCGGCGTCCACCTCGGACACCGTGCGGCAGATGCCGTCCTCCACCACGGGGTCGCCGCCGGCGAGCAGCAGCGCGATCCTGGGCAGCGCGCCGAACACGAGCGCGGCCACGGGATCGGCGATGCCGGCGTGCTCGACGCCGTCCAGCCGCCACACCGCGAGGTCGGCGAGCTTGCCCGGCTCGAGCGAGCCCAGCTCGTCCTGCCGGCCGAGGCAGCGCGCGCCGCCCATCGTCGCCAGCCGCAACGCGTCCCGGGCGGACAGCGCCGCCGGGCCACCACGCAGCCGGGCGAGGTAGGTCGCCTGGCGCAGCTCGACGCCGAGCCCACCGTCCTCATTGGACGCAGCACCGTCGACGCCGAGGCCCACCGGCACGTCGGCGGCCACCAGGTCGGCGATCCGCGCGGTGCCGGCGCCGAGCCGGGCGTTGGAGGTGGGGCAGTGCGCGACGCCGGTGCCGGTGGCGGCGAGCCGGGCCACCGCGCCGTCGGACAGGTGGATGCCGTGCGCCAGCCAGACGTCGCCGCCGAGCCAGCCCGTGCGGTCGGCGTACTCCACCGGCGTGCAGCCGAGCTCGGCCAGGCACCGCGCTTCCTCGTCGAGGGTCTCCGCGAGGTGGGTGTGCAGCCGAACCCCCTTGTCCCGAGCCAGCTCCGCGGCGCCGGACATCAGCTCGGGGCTCACCGAGAACGGCGAGCACGGGCCGACCGCGACGCGCACGAACGACTCGGGCGCGGGGTCGTGGTAGCGGTCGATGGCCGCCGCGGTGCCGGCGAGCGCCTCGTCCAGGTCCTCGACGACGGAGTCCGGCGGCAGCCCGCCGTGGGACCGGCCGCGGTCCATCGAGCCGCGCACCGCGTGCAGCCGCACCCCGACCTGCCCGGCCGCGTCGACCACCGACGCGAGCAGGTCACCGCCGCCGCGCGGGTAGACGTAGTGGTGGTCCGCGGCGGTGGTGCAGCCGGTCTTCGCGAGCCGCACCAGCCCGGCGACCGCGGCGCTGTGGGTGATCTTGTCGTCGATGCCGGCCCACACCGGGTACAGCTCGGTGAGCCACTCGAAGAGCGTCGACTGCTGGGCGAGCCCGCGGGTCGCCCACTGGTAGAGGTGGTGGTGGGTGTTCACCAGGCCGGGCGTGACGAGGCAACCGGTGCCGTCGACGCGCCGGTCGGCCGGGCCGTCCGGGGCCGGGCCCGCGCCGACCGCCTCGACCAGCCCGTCGGACACCACGACGTGACCGGTGCCGTGCTCGGTGCCGGCCGCGTCGACGGTGGCGATCGCGGCGCCCTCGATGACGATCCTCATGCCCGCTCCCCTGCCGCCAGCCGGACGGCGTCCAGGATCTTCTCGTACCCGGTGCAGCGGCACAGGTTCCCGGCGAGTGCCTCGCGGATCTCCGCGTCGCTCGCGTTCGGGTTGCGATGCACCAGGTCGTGCGCGGCGACGACGAGCCCCGGCGTGCAGAAGCCGCACTGCACGGCGCCGGTGCGCACGAACGCCTCCTGCACCGGGTCGAGCTCCTCCCCTGCCCCTTCGCCACTGCCGAGGCCCTCGACCGTGCGCACCGCACGGCCCTCGGCCTGGCCGGCGGCGACGAGGCACGCGCACACCAGCGTGCCGTCGAGATACACCGTGCAGGAGCCGCACTCCCCCTGCTCGCAGGCGTTCTTCGAGCCGGGCAGGCCGAGCCGCTCGCGGAGCACATAGAGCAGGCTCTCGCCGGGCCACACGTCGTCGGCGGTCCTGGCCTCGCCGTTGATGTTCATGTTGACGCGCATCACGACCACCCTCCTCGGTCCTGCCAGGCCCAGCCCAACGTGCGGCGGGCCAGCACGGACAGCGCGTGCCGCCGGTAGGCCGCGCTGCCGCGCACGTCGTCGATCGGGCGCGCGGCGGCCGCGACGAGCTCGCCGAACTCCCTGGCCATCTCGTCCAGCACCGGGCCGGTGCCGTCCCACGGCAGGGTCTCGGCCGCGTAGTCCTCGGCGGCCTCGGCACGCAGCGGCGTCGGGCCTGCCGAGCCGATGCCGGTGCCCACCTTCCTCGCCCGGAGGTCCAGCGACAGCCCGAAGGAGCAGACCGCGATGACCATCGCGTTGCGGGTGCCGACCTTGGCGAACTGCTGCGGCCCCGCGGCCTTCGGCACGGTCACCGCGGTGATCAGCTCGTCGGCCTCGAGCGCGGATCGCTTGGGGCCGTGGAAGAACTCGATGACCGGGACGGTTCGGGCGCCCCTGGTGGACGCGACCTCGACCGTCGCGCCCTGGGCCAGCAGCGGCGGGTGCGCGTCGCCCGCGGGTGAGGCGGAGCCGAGGTTGCCGCCGACCGTGCCGCGGTTGCGGATCTGCGGCGAGCCGACCGTGCGGGACGCCATCGCGAGGCCCGGCAGCGTGTCACCCAGCTCGGTGACGATGCGGGCGTAGGGCACCGCCGCGCCGAGCCGGATCCGGCCGGTCACCCCGGTCCACCGGGTCAGCTCGGCGACGCCGCCGAGGTCGAGCAGCGCGGGCGGGCGGCGCTTGTCGAAGTTGAGCTCGACCATGATGTCGGTGCCGCCGGCGATCGGGACCGCGTCGGGCGTCTCGGCCTTCATGGCGAGCGCCTCGTCGAGCGTCGCGGGTCTCAGGAAGTCCATGTCACCACCAGGCCAGCCCGGGCTCCGGCGCGTCCTCGCGCAGCACGGTGCCCTCGATCAGGCCGTAGGGCCGGTCGGCGGCGAAGAACACCTCACCGGGGTTGTCCAGCTCGAACGGGCTGAGGTCGACGAGGAAGTGGTGCTTGTTGGGCAGCGCGAGGCGGACCTCGACCAGCTCGTCGCGGTGTCGCAGCACGCGCTCGCCCATGGCGTGCAGGGTCTGCTGCAGGGACAGCGAGTGGGTGTCGGCGAAGGCCTCGAGCAGGTGCCGGCTCGCCTCGCGGTAGGACTCGGCCCAGTCGCCGGTCGCGGCGTGCCGCCAGCGTGCGGACACGGCGGTGGCCAGGATGCGGTCCGTGGCCTCGGGCAGTGTCGTGTAGCGGTCGCGGTGGAAGCCGTGGAACTCCGAGCCGGTGGTGTTGAGCACGGTCAGGTCGGCGACCCCGGAGACGACCCACGCCTGCGTTCCGTCATAGGTGACGGTCGCCGTCCGGGTGCCGGCGGCCCGCACGAACGAGTGATGCGTGGGCTGCCCGTCGGCCTGGATGCGGTCCCACCGGTACCGCTCGATGCTCACCCTGGCCTTGCTGATCGTCGGCGTGGTGTCGACGAAGTGCCTGGCCAGCCGCAGACCGAAGTCCTCGATCTCGCCGACGCCGGCGCGGGCGAACGCGTACACCGTGTTCTTCTGCGTGTCGGTCGGGAGGACGCCGCTGTTGTCGCCGGTCAGGTGGGTGGCGGCGAGGTCGCCGGCGAGCGAGGTGCTGACGTTGAGATCGGTGATCGAATGGTGGTCATCGCCGCGGTCCACCCGGACGAGGCGCGTCTCGGCCTTGCCGTACTGGTTGGGCCCGAGCCGGATCTCCATCTCAACTCCCCCGGTATGTCGAGTAGCCGAACGGGCTGAGCAGCAACGGAACGTGATAGTGCTCGGCCGGGTCGGCGACCCGGAAGGCGACGACGACCTCCGGGTAGAACGCGTCCGGCCCGAGGTAGTCGCCGGTGCCGAAGACGAGCCGGTAGACGCCGGCGGCCTCGACGCCCCAGCTGGCGACGCGCCCGTCGGCGTCGGTGCAGCCGTCGACGATCACCTGCCAGCCGCCCTCGCCGCGGGCTTCGAGCCGGACGGGCACGTCGCAGGCCGGCCGGCCCACGGTCGTATCGAGAACATGCGTAGACAAGCTCACCGGTCCGCCTCCCCGCAATTCAACGTGTTGGTCGCGTTGGGCAGTGAGCGTTCGGCCCGGTCACGTACTGGTGGCTGGCTTACGTCACGTTCCCCTGAGGTGACGGTTGCCGAGGTTGACAGAAGGTGTCTCACGGCACCACCTCACCCGCTTCGTGGTGCCGGAACGCCTTCTCCAGTCGCAGGTCCACGATCTTGTTCAGCTCCACGCGCACCACTCCCCGTTCGGTGTCGGGATCGTTGCCGAACCGCTCACGCAGAGCGAGCAGCATCGCGTCGGCGGACATCCCCGTCGCGCGGATCAGGAAAACGTGCCCGAACCGCTCCTCATAAGCAATGTTCCCGGCGGCGAGATCTTACTGCGTCTCCCGCGTGCTGCCGACCGCACCCGCCTGCTCGGCACGCGACCACGACGCATCGCGCCCCTCGCCCGCGGCGCGCTCGCCGATCCGCGGGTGCGCGGCGAGCGCCCGCAGGATGTCGTCCCAACCCAACTCGTCGATGACGGTCCCGGAGACGATCCGTAACCGCGCGAGGTCGGGATAGGGCCGCCGGGCGAGTATCTCGTCGACCCACCGCCGCGACGCGCAGCAGGCGAGCAGGTCCCGCTCGGCCACCGCGGCCTCGGCGAGGTTGAGCCGGTCGAGCGCCGTTACTTCGGGCATCTCCAAAACCTTACTGACCCGATCGCCCGGCCGCCCCCTCCGTTAGTCGCCGCTCACGCTGGGTCGCCTACTCGATCACGGCCAGGGCGTCGATCTCCACCAGGAAGCCGGCGGGCAGGCCGACGTAGACCGTGGTGCGGGCCGGGAAGGGGGTGGGCACGATCTCGCCGTAGGTGGCGTTCAGCTCGGCGAAGTGGGCCGTGTCGGTGAGGTAGACGCGGAACATCACCACGTCGTCGAAGGTGGCGCCGCCGGCCTTCAGCACGGCCTAGACGTTGGCCAGGACCTGCCGGGTCTGCTCGGCCACCGTCGAGCCGACGATCCCGCCCGTCACCGGGTCCATCGCGACCTGGCCGGCCACCTGCAGGATGTTGCCCTTCCGGATGCCGTGCGACAGCGGCACGGGCGGGGTGGCAGCGCCCTCGGGGTGGATCGCGATCTTCGCCATGGAACTCAGCTCTCCCTCGAAAGGTTCGACACCGACCAGCCGCACTCGGCGGACGCCGTCTCGGCCGCGGCCAGCAGCAGCGGCACCAGCTTCAGCAACCCTTCCAGATCCAACAGCACCTGCGGCACCGACAGCGAGAGTGCGGCCAGCACCACACCCCGTGGCCCGCGCACCGGCGCCGCGACGCAGTGGATGAACTCCTCGTGCTCGGCGTTGTCGATCGCGTACCCGCGCTCGGCGACCCGGGCCAGCTCGGCCAGCAGCGCGCGCCGGCTGGTGAGCGTGTTCGCGGTGAACCTCGGGTACTCCAGGTCGGCGGTGACCCGCGCCCGCTCCTGCGCCGGCAGCGCCGCCAGCAGGACCTTCGCGACGGCCGTGCAGTGCAGCGGGGCGCGCCAGCCGATGCGCGAGTACATCCGGACGTTGTGCCGGCTCTCGTACTTGTCGATGTAGACCACCTCGCCGTCCTCGAGGGACGCCAGGTGCACGGTGTGCCCGGTGGCCACGTTGAGGTCGCGCGCCGCCGGCTCGACGCTGCGCCGCACGTCGCGCTCGTCCAGCGCGCGGTATGCCAGCTCGAACAGCGCCGTGCCCAGCCGGTAGTACCGCACCTCGCTGCGCTGCACGAACCGGTGCGACTCGAGCGTGCGCAGCAGCCGCAGCACGGTGGACTTGTGCACACCGACCCGCTCGGCGAGCTGGTCGAGGTTCTTCGGCCCCACCGCCAGCTCGTCCAGCAGCACCAACGCACGGTCCAGGCTCTGGCTCATGACACCCCCTCGCCCGCTTCGTGGTGCCGGAACGCTCCGCAGGCTCCGCTACGCCGGCACCCTCCGCAGGCTCGGCGGCATCCTGAATGTCGATGATTCGCTCCGCAAGCTCCGCTCATGAGATGTGCGCCGCCGCCCACTCCGACTCGTCGGCGTCCAGCAGCAGCGACACGATGTCGGGAAGCAGTGGCGGGCCCACGTCGTCGTGGGTGCGCAGCACGGCCGCGGCCCGGAGGTGGCCGGACCGCAGCCGGCGCACCGGCGGCGCGGCGGCGAGCGTGGCCGCGAGGTAGCCGGCGGCGAAGGCGTCCCCCGCGCCGACCGGCTCGACCACGTCCACCCGCAGCGCCGGCTGGAACACCTCGGCGCGGTCGGTGCCGGTGGCCGGGTCGCGCTCGATGAGCGTGGCACCCCGCTCTGCCTGCTTGACCACGAGCGTCGCCGGCTCCGGCAGCAGCGCACGGATGGCCGCCGGCCCGCCGACGCCCCACATCGCCTCCGCCTCGTCCGCGCCCACCAGCACGATGTCGGCGAGCGCCGCCAGCTCGCGGAGCACCGCCGGGTCGCGGTCGGCCCACAACCGGGGCCGCCAGTTCACGTCGAAGGACAGCAGGTGGGTCCGGGGCGCGGCCAGCAGCGCGCGCATCAGTGCCAGGCAGCTGTCCGACAGCGCCGCGGTGATCCCGCTGGTGTGCACCAGCCGCACGCCGCCGAGCGGCAGGGTCGCCAGCAGCGACGGGCCCATCCCGGACGCCGCCGAGCCGCGCCGGTAGTAGCGCACCGGACTGCCCGACGCGTCGGACTCCTTGATGTACAAGCCGGTCGGCCGGTCCTGGTCGACCAGCACCCCGGACACGTCGACCCCGTGCGCGGCCACGAACGACACGACGGCCCGGCCGAACGCGTCGTCGCCCACCGCCGACACCCATGCCGACGACCGCCCGAGGCCGGCCAGGTGACAGGCCACATTGGACTCCGCGCCGCCGACGGTGCGGGTCCAGGTGCGGACCTCGGCCGGCGGTCCGGGCTCGGCCGGCACGAACAGCGCCATGGACTCGCCGAGGCACAGCACGTCCACGGGTCCCACGATCGACCGTCCCTTCCGGACACCTGCGTTGACTGGTCGGGCACGAGGATGCTACACAACACTGCGGCACATAGCGCAACAGTCGTTGCACATGACGCAATGGCATCACGCACGGGAGCTGAGTCGATGGTGCAGGCCGGGCGCATCGACCGCGAGGCGGTCGCGGCGATCCTCGAGGAACGAGTCGACTGGCGTTTCAAGGGAATGCCGGCTCGGGCATCCGGAATGTCCATCGCCGAGGCACGCGCGGCCGGGTTGAGCCTGTTCCGCGACGGCTTCCTGCCACCGGTGGTCGTGCTGGACGCCGAGGCGCTCGAGCACAACCTCACCGCGATGGCGCACTGGTGCGCCGGGCACGGGTTCGCGCACGCGCCGCACGGCAAGACCACGATGGCGCCGCAGCTGTACGCGAAGCAGTTCGACCACGGCGCGTGGGGCCAGACCGCGGCCAACGCCAGCCAGCTGCGCGTCTGCCGGGCGTTCGGGGTCAGCCCGGTCATGCTCGCGAACGAGCTCGTCGACCCGGCCGCGCTGGCCTGGCTCGCCACCGAGCTCGACCGGGACCCGGCGTTCGAGTTCTCCTGCTGGGTCGACTCCGTGCGCGGTGTCGCGCTGATGACCGAGGCGCTCCGCGGCGCCACCCGGCCCGTCGACGTACTGGTCGAGGTCGGCATACCGGACGGGCGGTCCGGGGTGCGGGACCGGGCGGCGGCGCTCGAGGTCGCGGAGGCCGTGGTCGCCAGCCCGGCGCTGCGGCTGGTCGGGGTCGGCGGCTACGAGGGCTCGGTGTCGAGCGAGTCCTCGCCCGACGCGCTCGGCGCGGTGGCCGGCTACCTCGCCGGGCTGCGCGCGCTCACCCTCGACCTCGCCGAGCGCGGGCACCTCGACGGCGTCGAGCGGGTGCTCGTGACGGCCGGCGGCAGCGCCTACTTCGACCAGGTGGCCGAGGTGTTCGGCGAGCCGTGGCCGGCCGGGCTCCCGGTGCTGCCGGTGCTGCGCAGCGGCGCGTACGTCACGCACGACTCGGGTTTCTACGACCGGCTCTCGCCGCTGGGCGCGCACCCGCGGATCACCGGCGCGCCACCGCTGCGGCCGGCGCTGCGCGCGTGGGCGCAGGTGACCTCGCACCCGGAGCCGGGGCTGGCGCTGCTCACCGCGGGCAAACGGGACATGCCCTACGACATCGACCTGCCGATCCCCCAGCTGCTGCGGCGCGACGGTGCCGTTCAGCCCGTCGGCGGGAAGGTGACCGCGCTCAACGACCAGCACGCGTTCCTGCGCTACGACACGCCGGTCGAGGTCGGCGACTGGGTGGGCCTCGGCCTGTCCCACCCGTGCACGACGTTCGACAAGTGGCCGCTGCTCCCGGTGACCGGCCAGGACGGCGAGACCGTCGTCGACCTGATCCGCACCTACTTCTGATGCCAGGTCTCGTCTTCCGCGACGCGACGGTGGTCGACGGCACCGGCGCCGCGGGGTACCGCGCGGACGTTCGAGTCCAGGATGGACGGATCGCCGCGATCGGGCCCGGTCTGGGCGGCGACCGGGTGGTGGACGCCGCCGGGCTGGCGCTCGCGCCCGGGTTCATCGACATGCACGCGCACTCCGACCTGCAGATCCTCGCGCGGCCGGACCACATGGCGAAGGTGTCCCAGGGCGTCACGCTGGAGGTGCTCGGCCAGGACGGGCTGTCCTACGCGCCGGTCGACGACTCCACTGTGGACGCGCTGCGCGCGCAGCTGGCCGGCTGGAACGACGACCCGCCCGGGTTCGCCTGGGACTGGCGCACGGTCGGCGAGTACCTCGACCGGCTCGACGCCGGGATCGCCTGCAACGCCGCATACCTGCTGCCGCAGGGGACGATCCGGATGCTGGCGGTGGGCTGGTCGGACCGGCCGGCGACCGGGCCGGAGCTGGACCGGATGCGCGCGCTGGTGGCCGCGGGGCTCGCCGAGGGCGCGCTCGGCATGTCGTCCGGGCTCACGTACACGCCGGGCATGTACGCCTCGACCGACGAGCTGGTGGCGCTGTGCGAGGTGGTGGCCGCGAGTGGCGGGTACTACAGCCCGCACCACCGCAGCTACGGCTCGGGCGCGCTGGAGGCGTACGCGGAGATGGTCGAGGTGTCCCGGCGGTCCGGCTGCCCACTGCACCTCGCGCACGCGACGATGAACTTCCCGGTCAACGCCGGCCGCGCCGCTTCGCTGCTCGCGTTGTTGGACGAGGCGATCGCGGACGGCGTCGACATCTCCCTCGACACCTACCCGTACCTGCCCGGCGCGACGTACCTGTCGGCGCTGCTGCCGAGCTGGGCCGCGGACGGCGGCCCGGACGCGACCATCGCTCGGCTGTCCGATGTGGACATCCGGGAGCGGATCCGGGTGGACCTGGAGGAACGCGGCTCGGACGGCTGCCACGGGGTGCCGGTGGACTGGGCGTCGATCGAGATCAACGGCGTCCGGCTGGCGGCCAACGCGGACCTGGTCGGCCGCAGCGTGGCCGAGTCCGCTCGCCGCGCGGGCCGACCGCCCGCGGATCTGTACTTCGACGTACTGGTCGCCGAAAGGCTCGGCACCTCGTGCCTGATGCACGTCGGCGACGAGGACAACGTCCGGGCGATCATGCGCCACCCCGCGCACACGGGCGGGAGCGACGCTCTGCTGGTCGGCGAGCGGCCGCATCCGCGCGCCTGGGGGACGTTCCCGCGCTACCTGGGCCACTACGTGCGCGAGCTCGGCGTGCTGAGCCTCGAGGAATGCGTGGCACACCTGACCGGCCGGGCGGCCCGCCGGCTGCGCCTGCCCGACCGGGGCCTCGTGCGCGAGGGCTACGCGGCGGACCTGGTCCTGTTCGACCCGTCGACCGTGGCCGACACGGCGACCTTCGACGAGCCGCGCCAGGCCGCGACCGGGATCCCGTACGTGCTGGTCAACGGCGTCCCGGTGATCGACGACGGCCGGCACACCGGAGCGCTGGCCGGACACTCCATCCGCAACTCTCGTCGAGGAGCATGATCGTGGACCTGCTGGCCGAGCTGACCGCCCGTCGCGCGCTGTGCATCATCCGCGCCCCGGCCATCCCCGACCCGGCGGGCCTGGCCGCGACCCTGGTCGACGCGGGCCTGCCGATCGTCGAGTTCGCCCTGACCACCCCGGACGCCCCGAGACTGATCGAGCGAGCGTCCACAGTAGAGGGTCTGATCCTGGGCGCGGGCACCGTACTGACCGACCAGGACGCCCGCGACGCGATCTCGGCCGGCGCCACGTTCCTGCTGACACCCGGCTTGCGCCCTTCGGTGGCCGAAGAAGCCCGCCGCCAGAACGTACCGCTGATCCTGGGCGCGATGACCCCCACCGAGGTGGCGACGGCGATGGACCTGGGCGCGGCCGCGGTGAAGGTCTTCCCCGCCGCCCGCCTGGGCCCGGCCTACTTCGGCGACCTGCACGGCCCGTACCCGGACATCCCGCTGGTCGCGACCGGCGGGATCACCACGGCCAACGCCGCGGACTTCCTTGCCGGCGGCGCCTTGGCGGTGACCGCGGGCAGCGGCGTGGTCGGTCCGGCCCTGGCCGCGGAGTCCCGCCTGGCGGAGATAGCCGAGCGGGCAAAGGAGTTCGTCGCCGCCGTGGCCGCCACAGCGTGACGCGCCGGCGAGCCGGCGTCTGGATAGTCGACCGCGGTACTCGTCGCAAAGGATGCGCCACGAAAGATGAGCGTTCAGGTTGGTCACGGCACAGTGCACGTCGCCTATCACACGTTCTGGCTGAGCGAGCGGGTCTGCCCGACGCCGGTGCCGGGCGCGCGCCCGACGAACGGGCTGGTTTTCACCTCAGCCCGGCGCGGTCGAAGTCTGGGCCGGAACCCACACCGGTGACGTCACGGTCACCGTCGAGGCACGCGACAGCGCGCGGTCCGAGGACGACGTTGCTGGCTGGGACGACGTGGTCGAGACCGACGTCGAATGTCTGCCCGATGACCTGCTCGTGACCAGCTTCTTCGCGCATCCCTCTGTGCCAAGATCAAAGTGAGGCAAGAACTGCCCAGCCTCAGTCCCGCCGGCAATGGGCTTTACCGCATACGGTCCTACGTGCGAGGCCGCGACTCGGGCGAGTCGTATGACCTCCGAGCTCCGGCCGAGGCGCACGAATAGCCGAGCGGGCAAAGGATGTGCCGGTGGTGCCAGCGGCCAGAAGGGTGGTGGTGCTGGTTCGGGGTGGGTGGGTTCGGGGTGGGTGAGGGGTTC
>NZ_WHTD01000185.1 GCF_009379765.1 Actinophytocola sp.
GATACTCGCCGCGACATACCGGGCCCGTCGTCCACGTTGATCCACAACGCGACAGACTCACAGATCGGCAGGTCAGACACATCACCGACACGCCTGACCTGTCCACCCCACCTCATGTGCGGAAGACGGGGCTAGCCGGTCCTCGGATCGTTCGTCAGCGGTCCCGGCGACCACGGAGGGCTCGCCGTTGCCGACGACTGGGGGACTGCCATGGACGACACGGAGCCGACATCGCGGAGCGTCCTGAGCCGGTGGGGACTCGTCGGGCTGGTCGCCGGTGCCGGGCGAGGACGCGCGTCATCGGCTCCGCCTACGTCCCCGGGGCGACGGCCTGCACCACTCACAGGCCGTCGACTCCTGGCGCGCCGGGTTCGACGCCATGTTCCACGTCGGCCGGGTCGCCGCCACCCGCCTTGGCCGACCGGTGCACGGTCCGCCGCGCCGGGTACCAGGTGTCGCCCGCGGGCTCGCCAGCGAGGTTCCAGCTCCACGAGACCGTCGGGGTGATCCGCGTGTAGAGGCCGGGACCGACGAGCCCCACCCGCTCGACCGGCTCGTCGGCGACGCCGTAGACCCGCACGCACCGCGCGACGAACGGCTGGAGCGACACGAGGTCGTCGACGAGCAGCGCCACGTTCCGGTTGCCGGCCCGGATGTTGCGGAACTTCCGGGTGTGCGTGACCGACTCGCCGGACCCGCCCACCCAGAAGTACGTCCCGTCGAACTCGAACGCGAGCGGCACGACGTCGGGCTGCTCCCCGTCGGCGCAGAGCGTGGCGACCCGGGCGAGCGGCTGCGACCGCAGGTAGGCGACCTCGTCCTCGGTGAAGGACACGTCGTCTCCTTTCGTAGGACGGCTTCACCGCTCAGACGAACGGCACCCGACCGGATCGACATCACCGGCCGGTTTTGTCGGACCCCGCGGCTACCGTCGCCGACATGGAGATCTTCGAATGGCGGGGGCGGGCCGTGGCCTGGGAGCGCATGGGCACCGGGCCGCCCATGGTGCTCTGTCACGGCACGCCCTGGTCCTCGCGGCTCTGGGCGGAGCTCGCACGGGGGTTGGCGGCCGAGTTCACCGTCCATCTCTATGACATGCCGGGATACGGGGAGTCCTCCAAGCACCCGGAACACGCCGTCGACCTCGGGACGCAGGGGGAGGTGCTCGCCGACCTGCTCGACCACTGGGGCCTCGACCGGCCGCGCGTGGTGGCGCACGACTACGGCGGGGCGGTCTCCCTGCGGGCCCACCTGCTGCACGGGCGGGGCTACCGGTCGCTCACCCTGGTCGACGTCGTCGCGCTCAGACCGTGGGGATCGGAGTTCTTCCGGCTGGTCAAGGAGCACGCCGACGTCTTCGCGCGGCAGCCGCCGGTCGTGCACAGGGGCGCGCTGGAGGCCTACATCCGCACCGCGAGCCACCGGGGGCTCACCGGCGAGCAGCTCGCCACCCTCACCGCGCCGTGGCTCACCACGGCGGGGCAGCGGGCGTTCTACCGGCAGATCGCCGAGGCCGACGAGCGGTTCACCGACGAGATCGAGCCCAGGTACGCCGAGCTCGACCTGCCGGTCACGGTCATCTGGGGCGCGGAGGACACCTGGATCCCGGTCGACCGGGCGAGGAGGCTCGCCTCGCTGATACCCGGGGCCCGAACGGAGATCATCACCGGCGCCGGGCACCTCGTCCAGTACGACGCCCCCGCCGAGCTCGCGCTGGCCGTGCGGCGCTCGCTGTGAGAACGCTCAACGCCACCCGGACCCGGCAGGTCCGCGCCGCGGCGCAGGGGCTCGCCGGTCGGGCGGCCACCGTCGAGGAGGCCGTGCGGAAGGTCGTCGCGCTGCAGGCCCAGGACGTGCGGGCCAACCGGCTCGCGGTCCGGGTCAGGACCAGCGGGCTCACCGCCGCCGACGTCGACGCCGCCTGCCGCGACCGCACGGTCGTCCGGACCTGGGCCATGCGCGGCACGCTCCATATGCTCGCCGCCGAGGACTTCGGCTGGGTCACCGGGCTCCTCGGGCCCCACTTCGCCCCCCGGGGCGCACCCCGCAGGCGCCGGCTCGGGCTCGACGAGGCCACCCTCGAACGCGCTACGGCGGGCCTCGATGCCGAGCTGGCGACACCGTTGACCAGGGCCGAGATCGTGGCGCGACTGGCCGACCACGGCACGGCGCTCGACGCCAGGAGCCAGGCGCCCGCCCACCTCCTCGGGTACGCCGCGCTCACCGGCCAGGTCTGCCGCGGCCCGGACACCGGCAAGGACGAGGCGACCTACGTCCTGGTCCGCGAGTGGCTCGGTCCGCAGAAGTCCCTGGACGAGGAGGAGGCACTCGCGAGGCTCGCGGAGCGCTACCTCGCCGGCCACGGCCCGGCCACCGCGGCCGACCTCGCCGCCTGGTCGGGGCTTCCCGCCGGCAAGGTGAAGGCCGCCATGGCCGCCGTCGCGACCGAGCCGGTCGAGGCGGCCGGGGTGGCCGCACACATGCTCCCGGACCAACCGGACGAACCGCCGGCACCCACCCGGTTACTCGGCCACTTCGACGCCTACCTACTCGGCTACCGCGGCCGCGAGCTCGCCGTCCCCCACGCCTACGCGAGCACCATCCAGGCTGGTGGGGGCTTCGTGATGCCCGCCGTGCTGGCGGCCGGGCGGGTCGTCGGCACCTGGCGGCTCACGTCCACAAAGGACTCCGCGAAGGTCGAGCTCGAGCCGTTCGGCACGAGCCCGCTGCCGGATTACCGTAACGAGGTGGCTGACCTCGGGCGATTCCTCCGCAGGCAGGTCGTGTCAGGGACGTAACGGAGTGACACCCGAACGTGTCCAATCCGTGTCACGGTTTGCGCAGTCCATTTAGCACAGTCGGTTTCTTCGCTCGGACGGGGTACAGTTACGCGACCGTGACTTGCCCGTTCGGGGCGTCGTCACTGTGCGGCGGATACGACCTGGTTGTCGCCCGGACGGCCGAGGAGAGTGCATGCCCGACACGGCACACGAGCGCACCACACCTACGGAGCCGCCCGCCGATACGGCGGCCGGTGACCCCGCGGTCGATCGGCACTTCGGCATCTTCTCGATGATCGTCCTGGTCACCGGGGTCGCCGCGGCCGTGCTCATGTCCCTGTGGCTGCCGCTGCACCCGAGCACCGAGCTCATCGGCACCGGCCTCCTGCTGGTCCTCGCGTTCCTGGTCGTCGAGCAGCTCTCGGTCAACATCGACGTCCGCGGCGGCGTCTCCTGGACCATCTCGTTCACCGAGATACCGCTCGCGATAGGCCTGTTCGTCGCGCCGTTCCAGGTCGTGCTCGCCGCCCACCTCATCGCCGGCGTCGGCACCCTGCTCGCCCGCCGCGTGCAGGA
The DNA here is from genome assembly GCF_009379765.1 of Actinophytocola sp. GTDB lineage: Bacteria > Actinomycetota > Actinomycetes > Mycobacteriales > Pseudonocardiaceae > Actinophytocola. The sequence continues at coordinate 3,357 of NZ_WHTD01000185.1, forward strand.
CCGGGTGCTCTACAACACCGGCGCCGAGATCCTCGAGATCTCCACCGCGTTCACCGTGTTCACCGTCGCCGGCAGCGCACTGCAGGGCGGCCCGACCTGGTTCCCCGTGTTCGTCGGCGCGCTGTCCGCCCCGGTCACCAGCACCCTGCTCGCGCTCGCCGCGGTATACATCCTCGGCCGCCGGATGCGCCTGAACGCGGCCACCAAGCTCGTCTCGCGCACGCTCGTCCTCGGCCTGGTCAACGCCTCCGTCGGCGTCGTCGGCTACGAGGTCGCCACCAACGTCGACCACGGCTGGCCGCTCGTGCTGGCCATGCTCGGCGGCGTGTGGGCGCTCTACCTCGCCTACTCGGGCCTGCTGCGCGAGCAGCGCGACCTCGAGGCGCTGTCCGAGGTCAGCCTGATCGTCGCGCGTTCCGGTCGGCGCGCGGCCGCCCGCCCGGCCACGGGGCAGGACACCGCGAACGCGGTCAAGTCCGACGACTGGGACGGCATCGCGCAGCGGATCAAGGACCAGCTCGGCGCCGCCCGGGTGGTGCTGCGGCTGCGGTTCGACCCGCAGTCCCCGATGCACACCGTGGTCGCCGGCGACGACCTGCCGGCGGAGATGGTCGACCTGGACGCCGCCGGCAGCCGCGCGGACGCCCTCCTGCGGCTGCCCGGCTCGCACGTGCGCCACTTCAGGAGGCTCGACGCGCTGCCCGAGATCCGGCACGCGCTCGTGCAGCGCGGCACCCAGGAGGCGCTCGTCGTCCCGCTGCGCAGCGCCAGCCACCTGCTCGGCGTGGTCGAGGCGCACGACAAGCTCAACCGCTGGCGCGGGTTCGGCCAGGCCGACCTGCGGATGATCGGCACCACGGCCCGCCACCTCGCCACCGCGCTCGACAACCGCCGGCTGCTCGCGACCCTGCGCCACGACGCCTACCACGACCCGCTCACCGGTCTGCACAACCGGCCGGGCTTCCGCCAGCTCGCCACCGAGCTGCTGGAGAGCAGGCCGAGCTCGGTGATGCTGCGGGTCGACCTCGAGGTCCAGCCCGCGATCAGCGACGCGCTCGGCTACGCCTGGAGCGACCGGATCACGATCGCCGCCGGGCGCAGGCTGCGTGACGCGCTCGGCGCCGACACCCCGCTCGCCCGGCTCGAGGGCGGCGCGTTCGCGGCGCTGCTCGTCGGCGCCGACCTCGACCAGGCGCAGGAGGTCGCCGACCGGCTCGTCGCGAGCGTGTCGGCGCCCTACCCCGTGGACCGGCTGACCGTCGAGGCCGGCGTGGTCGTCGGCTACGCGTCGTCCGCGGCGGCCGACGGGGTGATGTTCGACGCCGCCAGCGGCAGCGAGGGCGCGGCCGCCGAGCTGGACGTCGACGAGCTGCTCAAGCGGGCCGACATGGCGGTGCGCGCGGCCCGGTCGGCCGACGAGAAGGTCCGCGCCTACATGCCGACCATGGGTCAGATCTTCCTGCGCCGGTTCCAGCTGGTCACCCAGTTCCGCCAGTCGCTGGAGTCCGGCCAGGTCAGCGTGCACTACCAGCCCAAGGTCGCGCTGCCGCGCCGCGAGGTGCTCGGCGTCGAGGCGCTGGTCCGCTGGCGGCACCCGGAGTTCGGCGACCTGCACCCCGATGAGTTCGTGCCGGCCGTCGAGGCCGCGGGTCTCGTCGACGCGCTCACCGACTTCGTGCTGGACAAGGCGCTCATCCGGGCGCGCAAGTGGATGGACCGCTCGCTGCGCATCGGGGTGGCGGTCAACCTGTCCGTGCGCAGCCTCGCCGACCTCGAGTTCCCGAACCGGGTGTCGGCCGCGCTGGCTCGGCACCGGGTGCCACCGGAGCTGCTGACGCTGGAGCTCACCGAGTCTGGTGTGATGGCCGACCCGGCCCGGGCGCTGCCGGTGCTGCGGGCGCTGCACAACCTCGGCGTCGTGCTGGCGGTCGACGACTTCGGCACCGGTTACTCCTCGCTCGCGTACCTGCGCCAGCTGCCGGTCGACGAGGTGAAGATCGACAAGAGCTTCGTGTTCGGCATGGGCAGCGACCTCGGTGACCTGGCGGTCGTCCGGTCGATCGTCGAGCTCGGCCACTCGCTCGGCCTCATCGTGGTCGCCGAGGGCGTTGAGGAGGACGCCGCGCGCGACCAGCTGGCCGCCATGGGCTGCGACGTCGCACAGGGCTACCTGATCTCGCGCCCGCTGTCCGAGGATCGGTTGGAGGCCTGGCTGCAGGCGCGCACCGCCCAGGCGAGGGGACTGCGCGACGAGACGGTGCTCACCCTGCTGTCCTAGACCGCCTCCCCGGAATCAAAAGTGTTGGTTGCGTTCCAGTGGACGGTGCGGACCTCCGGTGGTTGGTGGCTGGGTACCGTCACGGTCCCCTGAGCTGCCGTTTGGTCGGCGGGAGGCGATGCCTAGAGATCCTCGGTGGGCGGGAACGGGTCGAAGTCGTCGTCCTCCTCGATCGCGGCGCGGGTCGCCTCACCGTTCTCCGCGATCATCCGGGTGAGCAGTCCCTGGAGCAGGATGGAGTTGGGCGAGTCGCCGGAGAAGATCGCGGCCCAGCTGTCCTGCCCCTCGTCGACGCGCCGCGCGAGCTCCTGCATGTCGAACCCGAGGTCACCGCGCTCCGCCGACTCCTGGAGGTCCCGCAGCTCCGCCGGTGTCGGCTGGTTGTCGCGCTCGAAGCGGGCCAGGTCGACCCTCGCCCGCGCGACGACCTGGTCCAGCTCGGCCGTAGCCTCCCGCAGCTGGTCCTCCAGGCTGGAGAAGTCGCTGGTCACGCCGGGACCTCGGCGGTCGGGACCGGCGGCAGCGACTCGGCGCTGAAGGTGGCGACCGTGGCGATGATGAGCGCCTTGACCATGTTGAGCACGTTCCAGAAGACCATGATCACCTTACGGGCACTGTTGATCATGGTGATCGCCTCCTTCACGGTCTTGATCAGCTTCCACTGCCCGTAGAAGGGGATCGCCGCGTTGGACAGCGCCGCCGAGACCAGGCTGATCACGGTCTTGATGATGTCGACCACGACCTGCGCCATCTTCACCGCCTGGTCAATGGCGTCGTGCAGGTGGCTCGCGACCTGCCGCATGGCCGAGCTCTGGTCGGTCAGGCAGGTGCTCCACTTGTCCATGTGCTTGGCCGACGCGGCGGACGCGTCGCCGGTCCAGGTGTGGGTGATGGCCGCGCGGCCCGAGTCGAGGTTGGCGTCGACGGCGTCCACGCAGTCGGCGACGTGCTGCCACGCCGACACCTGCCGCGAGGCCTTGGCCACGTCCCCGGCGACCCACTGGGTGACGTACTCGCGCGGGTCCGGGCCGCCGACCCAGACCACGAGCTCGCACACCTTGTCGAGGATCCAGCCGAACGACACCTCGGGAAGCGCGGCGCCCGCGTCGGTCGGCGCGGACAGCTCGGCGGCGGCCGGCGCGAGGTCGTCGAAGCCATTGGCGACCCCGTCGTCGGTGATGTCGCCGGTCTCGCCGCCGGGCAGCTCGGCGAAGCGTTCACGGGAGCGGTCGTCGGCCGCTTTGTAGGTGTCCGCGCTCGCACCGAGCGCGGACCGCGCCTTGCCGAGGCCGGTCCCGTCGGTCTGCAGGATGGTGTGGAACGCGGTGAGCAGCGAGGCGTAGTCGGAGGTGATCAGCTCGAGGATCCTGCCGAAGTCGGCGTCGGCCACGTTGCTGGTGGCGTAGCCGTGGGCGGTGCCCATGTCGGCGGAGGCGCGGCCCACCTGACCCGCCCACCCGCGCAGGTCGCTGATCTCCACTGTGACGTCCGCCATGACCCCTCCGCTTCCTCGTCTGGCGACGAGCGTGCCACGGCCGCGGCCCGCGCACCGGCCGAATGCGAAAGCTCGTTCTCAGCGGGTCGTCCAGAAGGCGACCATCAGCGCGCACTGGAGCGCGAACACGCCGAGGATCACCGCCCACTGCCGGCCGAACGACCAGTGCCGCGCGACCGCGACCAGCACCAGCACGCAGCCGACGACACCCGCGGCGACGCAGCCGACCGCCCACGGCGCATCGCCCGACGTCGCCCCGATCACGGCGGCGATGACCGAGAACAGCACCGCTCCCATGATCATCGTCTCGCGCAGGAACCCTTCGGCGACCGCGACCAGGGCTGATGGGACGAAGCGGGCCCACGCTCTGCGGCGCTCGCCGCCCGCCTGCGCGCGGTCTATCGCGTCGGCGCGCCGGTGGGCCGAGCGGAACAGCGGACCGTCCTCAGGTGTCGGTTCCCGTCCTGGCATGGGACAACCTTAGGCCTCGATCCCGATTTCGCGGCGGGGACCGCTCCGTGTACTCTCAGCACGGCTCACGCGAGCACGCCCCAATAGCTCAGTCGGCAGAGCGTCTCCATGGTAAGGAGAAGGTCTACGGTTCGATTCCGTATTGGGGCTCGCGATTGAGCGTTCCCTGTCCGCCGACGACGCGGACCTGGATCGCTTCGCTACTATCTTCTGGGGGCCCAGCCCCCAGACCCCAGCCGGGGGCAAGCCCCCTGGACCCCCGGGCGGGGGTCGCGCGGCGATCGTGTCGCCGTGCGGCGTTCAGCCAGGGGGGCTTTTTTTGGTATGGCGGTGTAGCTCAGTCGGTAGAGCAAGCGGCTCATAATCGCTGTGTCGCCGGTTCAAGTCCGGCCACCGCTACGCGGGTATCTGTTGGAGAGAGAGGCAAGGCCGTGGCTGGCAGCGACGTGCGACCGAAGATCACGCTGGCGTGCGAGGAGTGCAAGCACCGTAACTACATCACCAAGAAGAACCGGCGTAACGACCCGGACCGCTTGGAGATGAAGAAGTTCTGCCCGAACTGTGGCACGCACCGCCTGCACAAGGAAACCCGCTAGGTGCCGCTGGACCCGTCCTACGTCGGGCACGCGTACCCGCGTTCGGAGATCTACGAGGTCGGCCGGGAGAAGGTCAGGGAGTTCGCGGACGCCATCGGTGACCCACACCCGATGTACCGCGACGTCGATGCCGCGAAGTCGGCCGGCCATCCCGACGTGATCGCCCCGCCGACCTTCGTCATGGTCCTGTTCAACAAGTACGCCCTCGAGGCCGTCGTGCGGGACCCGGGCCTCGGGCTCGACTACGACCGCATGGTGCACGGCGACATGACGTTCACCTACACGCGGCCCGTGCAGGCCGGTGACCAGCTCGTCGTCACCACCTACATCGACGACATCATGGCCCGCGCCGGCAACGACTTCCTGACCCTGCGCGCGGAGATCGACACCGTGGACGGCGACCAGGTGATCACCGCTCGCGCCCAGCTCGTGGTCAGGGGCTCGTGATGGCCGCGAGCACCGGGGTCGCCGCCGGCTCCGAGCTCCCGCCGCTGGAGCTGCGGGTCCGCCGGTCGGACCTGGTGCGCTACGCGGGCGCGTCGCTGGACTTCAACCCGATCCACTGGAACGAGCGGGTCGCCGACGAGGTGGGCCTGCCCGGCGTGATCGCGCACGGCATGTACACGATGGCCATCGCAGGCCGCATCGTCACCGACTGGCTGACCGACCCGGGCGCGCTCCTCGAGTACGGCGCCCGCTTCATCCGCCCGGTCATCGTCCCGAACGACGACGAGGGCGCGCGGGTCGAGGTCACCGCCAAGGTCCGCGACATCCGCGACGACGGCACCGCGCGGATCGACATCACCGCGAAGTTCGAGGGCAAGGCCGTCCTGGGCAAGGCCATCGCCATCGTCCGCCTCCCCGAGTAGCGGGCCCGCCACACACGAAAGACGCCTTCCGGACATCCGAACGGTCCGGAAGGCGTCAGTCGCCGGCGGGGTCAGGGCCGGTCTCGGCGTCCTACTTGCGACGCCCGAGCTTGGTGCGGGCGGTCTCCACGTCCATGCCGTGCAGGCGCAGCAGGTTCTCGCCCAGGATCTTGCGTTTCGCGGTGTCGGTCAGCTGGGGATAGCCGTAGCCGTCGCACAGGTCCTGGGGGATCTGGAAGTCCATGAACGCCCGGAGCGCCCACTGCGGGTGGAAGATCGGCGCCTCGCTGCCGTAGACGATCTTGTCCTCGCCGCACCAGAACAGCAGCTTCCCGAGGATCTCGGCGAACATCCGCGGCGCGCGGACCAGGAAGTTGATCGTGGCCGCCAGCGACGCGTACAGGTTCGGGTAGCGGATCAGCTGCCAGCAGGTCTCGTCGAGGAACGGCAGCCCGACGTGGTAGATCACGAAGTTGATGTCGGGGAAGTTGGCCGCCGCGCCGTCCATGTCCCACGTCTGGGTGTGCTCGATGGGCTGCGGCCCGAGCGGCACGCCCTTGTGCACGCCGATCAGGTTGACGCCGAGCTCCTGGGCCTTCTCGAAGATCGGGAACGCGATCTGCGGGTCGTCCATCCGCCACGGGAACGGCCTCCCGTAGTCGTAGCGCACGTTGTAGAACTTGAACGCCTTCGCGCCGAACTCGCCGACCTGGCGTTCCATGAGGTCGAGCGCCTTGCGGCCCTCGAGCGGGTTCACCGAGCCCCAGAGAATCGTCCGGTCCGGGTCCCGCTGGGCGAGCTCGGCGCACTCCTCCCACGGCGACAGGCCGTCGGCGAACATGTCGGTCAGTGGCAGGGGCATCGCCACGAGCATGTCCGTATCGGACTCCTCGTAAACCATCTGCCGGATGTCGTCGATGGTCCAGTTCTTCAGGAACTGGTCGGCCGACAGGTGCTCCTCGCCGTCCGGGGTGAGCGTGGCGTGGAACGCGTAGAGATGGTTGGCGAACATCTCGCCCGGCTTGCCGAACGCGTTCTTCGACTCGAAGTTGAACGGGTGCGCCACGCCGTCGAACACGAACGTGTCGTCGATCATGACTAGACCGCCTCCCCGGAATTGACCCGTGGGGTCACGATGTGTTGATGCCGTTCAGTTCGGCGCGTACCGGTGGCTGGGTCGCGTCCCGTTCCCCTTGGGTGCGGTTGGCAGGCACGCGGTTCGTGCGGGTTCCCGGCTGCTTGACCAGCTGAGGTTGGCACAAGGGGTGTCATGGTCGTTCCCCTTCTCTCGCTGGGTTGGTGCGCGGCGATGTAACCGCTCCGGTCGGACACCGCGACCGGGTCGGGCAGGAAGCGGAGCTTGCCGCGGGCCGAGTCGGACAGCCGGTCGGTGGTCCACGCGGTGTCCCAGACGACCTCGACCTGCGCCGAGTCGATGTCGGGCAGCAGCTCCATGCGGTCCCGCACGTCGGTGATCACCTGGACCGCGAACGGGCACCAGCCAGAGGTGAGGAGCAGCTGGACGTGGGCGTGCCGGTCGGTGACGGACACGGCGTGCACCAGGCCCATGTCCACCACGGAGATGCCCTTCTCGCGGCAGCACGGATCGAACACATCGGACAGCGCGCTGAGGAAGCGCTGCGGGATCTCGTCCATGCATCGAGGCTTGCAGCGGGCCGGGCGGGGAGGAAGGCCGCAGATTTCAGATGACGAAATGCGCTGGTGTGGCGAGCGCTTGTGATCTGACGCACAATGGAAATCCGGTGCTTGGCTCGCGGGACGGTGACAAGTGAGCGAGCTTGCGAGCGAACCATGTGACAGGGCGACCGCGAGCGGACCAATGTCACAGGGCGACCGCGAGCGGCGACACCGAGCCTGCGAGAGGTCGTCGTGAACGAACAAGTGCCCGCGCCGTCCGACCTCGTCCGTTCGGTGTCCCGGGCATTTCGCATCCTCGAGGAGGTCGGGGCCAGTACCGCGCCGCTGACGGTCAAGGCCGTCGCCCGGCGGTGCGGGCTCAACCTGTCCACGGCCTACCACCTGGTGCGCACCCTCACCTACGAGGGTTACCTCGTGCGGGACCGCGCCGGGCTTTACGTGCTGGGCTCCTCGGTAGCCCGGCGCTTCCACGACCTGCAAGCCTCGTTCGACCAGCCCCCGGAGGTGCACGAGGTGCTGCGGCACCTCTCGGCGATGACCCGGCGGACCGCCTACCTCGGCCGGTTCGTCTCGGGCCGGATCCTCATCACCGACCTGGTCGAGGGGCCGGAGTCGCCCTACCTGGAGGACCTGGAGGTCGGGCTGAACGTCGCCGCGCACGCCACGGTGATCGGGAAGGTCCTGCTCGCGGCAATGCCTCGCGCGCGACGCACGGCGTACCTGGCCGAGCAGGGGATGCGGCGGTTCACCACGCGGACCGTCATCGACACCGACTCGCTGGAGGTCGAGCTCGCCGGACTCCGCGCGGGGGAGCCGGTGCTGGAGCACGGCCAGTTCCGCGACGGCGTGTCCTGTGTGGGCGCGCTGGTCCGGCGTTCGTGCCCCGAGGACTCGTGGGCCGTCGTTGCCTCGACCCGCGCGGACGAGGTGCCGGCGCAGGTCGTCTGGCACACGATGCGTGCGGCGGAGGACCTGGCGCCGGCTCGCTGACTGCTACCTGTACTTCGCCTCGCGGAGCAGGTCGCCCATGCGGGTGACGCCCGTGGCCAGGTCCTCGTCGCCCAGCGCGTAGCTCAGCCGGAAGTAGCCGGGGGTCCCGAACGCCTCGCCGGGGACCACCGCCACCTCCGCGTGCTCGAGCACCAGCGCGGCCAGCGCCACGCTCGTCGACCCGACCGTGCCGCGGATCGTCTTGCCCAGCAACGCCTTCACCGACGGGTACGCGTAGAACGCGCCCTGCGGCGTCGGCACCTCGACGCCGGGGATCTCCGACAGCAGCTTCACGATCGTGCGGCGCCGGCGGTCGAACGCCTCGCGCATCTCGTGCGCGGCGTCCAGCGGGCCGGACACGGCGGCGAGCGCCGCGCGCTGGGACACGTTGGCCACGTTCGACGACAGGTGCGACTGCAGGTTGGCGGCCGCCTTGGTGACGTCCGCGGGGCTGATCATCCAGCCCACCCGCCAGCCGGTCATCGCGTAGGTCTTGGCCACCCCGTTGACCACGATGCAGGTGTCGGCGAGCTCCGGCACCGCGACCGGCATCGACACCGCCTGGGCGCCGTCGTAGGTGAGGTGCTCGTAGATCTCGTCCGTGATCACCCAGATGCCGTGCTCGACGGCCCAGCGCCCGATCGCCTCGACCTGCTCGCGCGGGTACACCGCACCGGTCGGGTTGGACGGGGAGCAGAACAGCAGCGCCTTGGTGCGCGGGGTGCGCGCGGCCTCCAGCTGCCCGACCGTGACGAGGTATCCGCTGGACTCGTCGGTGACCACCGGCACCGCGACGCCGCCGGCGAGGCCGATCGACTCGGGGTAGGTGGTCCAGTACGGCGCGGGCAGCAGCACCTCGTCGCCGGGGTCGACGATCGTGGCGAACGCCTGGTAGACGGCCTGCTTGCCGCCGTTGGTGACGAGCACCTGGTTGGCCTTGACCTCGTAGCCGCTGTCGCGCTTGGTCTTGGCGGCAACCGCTTCGCGCAGCTCGGGGAGGCCGGCGGCGGGCGTGTAGCGGTGGTTGCGCGGGTCCTTGGCCGCCTCGACGGCGGCCTCGACGATCGCGGGAGGAGTGGGGAAGTCGGGCTCGCCGGCGCCGAAGCCGATCACCGGCCGGCCGGCCGCCTTGAGCGCCTTGGCCTTCGCGTCCACGGCGAGCGTGGCGGACTCGGCGATGCCACCGATCCGGGCGGAGATGCGGCGCGGGGAGCTGTCTGCCATGTCAGGAATCGTCGCAGATCCGCCCAACCGAACTGCGGCCGGTCGGTACCTTCGCGGCGTGGAACCCGCGACGTGGTCGGGCCGCACACTCCGCTCGACCTTCCGGACCGACATCCTGCCCGAGCGGGACGCGCTCGCGGACCTGCTGCGGCCGAGGGTCCGCAACCCGGTGCCGACCGACACGCTCAGGGCGCTGCAGCGGGCGCTGCAGCGGCACCTGCACGACCTCGTCCGCGAACGGGCGGGCCACCTCGTCGGGCAGGAGAGGCTGCGGCTGCCGGAGCTCGACGTGCTCACCGAGTTCGAGAAGCCGGAGCTGTGGTTCCCGGTGCCGGGAATGACGGGCGGCTTCCACTGCGTTCTCCAGGGCGTGGAGCTCGAGGTCAGCAGCTGGGTCCGGGTGGTCGAGGGCTCCGGGGAGACGCACCGCGTCCGGGCCGGCGGGTACGAGCTCGTCGAGGAAGGGTACGTCTGACAGGCGCGGTTGCGGGGCGTGTCGGCGCTTGTCGTACACTCTTGAACTTGGAAGTTGACGACCTCACCCCACGCTGGACAGTGGGGTGGGTCGAATGCGTCCACGACCGTGAAGTCGAGAGATCGACTCCACGAAGGGGTGTAGCTCAACTGGCAGAGCAGCGGTCTCCAAAACCGCAGGTTGCAGGTTCAAGTCCTGTCACCCCTGCGTCAGACGCAAGGTGCGGACCCATCGAGCGGAGGAACTGGCGTGGTTGACGACCGGGACAAGGAACGGGACAAGGGACAGGAGCGCCCTTCTCGTCCGGTCACCGCCGCCGCGCGGCGTGAGCGCCGTGCGTCCGCTCGCCCTGCCGCGAGGAAGGACGCGCCGGCCGACGAGAAGTCGTCGAAGTCGGGTGCCAAGGCCGGCGACAAGACCGACGACAAGGCCAAGGCGAAGGTCAGGGGCAAGAGCAAGGACGGCAGCGACAAGTTGGCGGCCAAGTCGGCCACCCGCGGCGAGCACAAGGGCCGGCCCACGCCGACCCGCGACCGCAAGGAGTCCCGTCCGTCGTTGTTCGCGCGGACCGCGCGCTTCATGCGCGAGGTCGTCGCGGAGCTCCGCAAGGTCATCTGGCCGACCCGCAAGCAAATGATCACGTACACGGCCGTCGTGCTGGTCTTCGTGGCCTTCATGGTGGTGCTCATCGCCACGCTGGACCTCGGGCTCACCAAGGGCGTGGCCTGGCTGTTCGGCTGAGCTGCGCCCACGCGGGCGCGCCGGCAGAGTGAACAGGGCAGTGGCAGGGCACGTGATCGATGAAAGGAAGCGAGACCGAACAGTGAGCTCCGAGAACGGCGCGGCTGGCAGCCAGGAGCTGACCGGCTTGAGCGGTGGTGTCGACCAGATCGACGAGGAGGCGGCGGTGTCCGCCGAGGACCGGACCGACGAGTCGGCCGAGTCCGAGAAGTCCGTCGAGGACGGCGTCGAAAGCGCGATCACCGACGACGCCGACGAGGACGCCACCGCCGAGTCCGCCGACGACACGACGGAAGACACGACGGATGAGACCGCGGAGGCGGAGGAGGCCGAGGAGGTCGACCCGGCCACCGAGATGCGCGACGCACTGCGTCGCGCGCCCGGTGAGTGGTACGTCGTGCACTCCTACGCCGGCTACGAGAACAAGGTCAAGACCAACCTCGAGACCCGAATCCAGACCCTGGACATGGAGGACTACATCTTCCAGGTCGAGGTGCCGACGGAGGAGGTCACCGAGATCAAGAACGGGCAGCGCAAGCAGGTCCAGCGCAAGGTGTTGCCCGGTTACATCCTCGTGCGGATGGACCTCAACGACGCCTCGTGGTCCGCGGTGCGCAACACCCCGGGGGTCACCGGCTTCGTCGGCGCGACGTCCAAGCCGTCGCCGCTCACCATCGACGAGGTGCTGAAGTTCCTCCTCCCGCGGGTGGAGGAGGCCAAGCCGGCAACGGGGGGCAAGGGGACGGCGGCCACGCCGGCCAAGGGCCCGGTCGTGGAGGTGGACTTCGAGGTGGGCGAGTCGGTCACCGTCATGGACGGCCCGTTCGCCACCCTGCCCGCCACGATCAGCGAGGTCAACGCCGACGGGCAGAAGCTGAAGGTACTGGTGTCGATCTTCGGCCGGGAGACCCCGGTCGAGCTGTCGTTCAGCCAGGTCTCCAAGATCTGACCGAGCGGAGCTTGCGGAGCGAGAATCACTTCGGTTGCCGAGAGAGAAAGACAGAGCAGGGAAAGAAATGCCACCCAAGAAGAAGAAGAAGCTGTCCGCGATCATCAAGTTGCAGATCACGGCCGGCCAGGCCAACCCGGCGCCCCCCGTGGGTCCCGCGCTGGGTCAGCACGGCGTCAACATCATGGATTTCTGCAAGCAGTACAACGCCGCCACCGAGTCGCAGCGCGGCAACGTGGTGCCGGTCGAGATCTCCGTGTACGAGGACCGCTCGTTCGACTTCAAGCTCAAGACCCCGCCGGCGGCGAAGCTGCTGCTCAAGGCCGCGGGTGTGGACAAGGGCAGCGGCGAGCCGCACCGCCTCAAGGTCGCCAAGGTGACCTGGGACCAGGTGCGCGAGATCGCCGAGCAGAAGAAGAGCGACCTCAACGCCAACGACATCGACCAGGCCGCCAAGATCATCGCCGGCACCGCCCGGTCGATGGGCATCACGGTCGAGTGAGCAACAACCGGCGGCCGATCTCGAGTCGGTGGCCATGCGAGGGAGACCGTCCACGCCGCGCGGAGCGCAGCGAGCACGGCATATCCAACGCAGTCGAGTGAGCAACAACCGGCGGCCGATCTCGAGTCGGTGGCCATGCGAGGGAGACCGTTCACGCCGCGCGGAGCGCAGCGAGCACGGCACATCCAACGCAGTCGAGTGAGCAACAACCGGCGGCCGATCTCGAGTCGGTGGCCATGCGAGGGAGACCGTTCACGCCGCGCGGAGCGCAGCGAGCACGGCACATCCAACGCAGTCGAGTA
>NZ_WHTD01000190.1 GCF_009379765.1 Actinophytocola sp.
TACCGGCGGCGGCTCGGCGGCCTCCGCGCTACCGGTCTCCGCGCCGACGGCGCCGGTCTCGGCCGCCCGGCCAGGAGCCTCGGCGGCATCGGGCTCGGGGTCGCCGGGCTCGGGGTCGTGGATGTCCAGCACGCCGGACATCGACTCGAGCTGCGGGTCGTCCTCGTCCCGCGAGGTGGCCGGCCGGTTGCGCAGGCCGGCGACCCGCGGACGGCGGACCGGCGGCACCTGCCCCGAGCTGGGGGGCGGGCGGCGGCGAGACGGTGGCACTGCTCGGGTCCTTTCGGTATGCGGCCGAGGCTGCTGGTCGCGACTACTTGCTGGGCGGCGGAGTCTGGGCCTGAGGCTGCACGTAGGCCACCTCGCCCAGGCCCTCGAGCTTCCACCCGGCGTCGGTCTTGGCCAGCGTGGCCTCGATCCGCTGGTACTTCTCGACCGGCTTCTTGTCGCCGGTCTGGACCGTCGTCTTGATCGCGGCGATCACGGTCGCCTTGCCGGCCCGGTCGTCGAGCTCGCGCACCGCCGAGGACCGCACCTCCGCGGACGTCACCGACTTCGCGTCCTTGAGCTGCTGCTTGTTCTGGTCGGTGAGCTTGACGATCTCGTCGTGCAGCGTGCCGGTGGTGGCGTCGGCCCAGTTCCCGAGGCCCGCGTCGAGCTTGCGGTAGTCCAGCGTGTTCATGGTGACGATCGCGGCCCGCGCCACCCGGTCGACCTCGTCGCGGGTGCCGGAGTACGCGAGGCCGTCGTCGTTGGACGCGCGCATCCACGAGATCCCGAACCACACCGCCACGGTCGCCGCGGCGACCAGCAGCGCGACCGCCGCGGACAGCGCGATGACCGGCAGCTTCGCACCGAGCCCCGGCTGCTTGTCCGCGGGCTCGGCGCGGCCGTCGGCGTCGGCACCGTCGGCATCGTCACCGGCAGCGTCGGCGCCGTCGAGGCCGTCGGCGTCGAGCTCGTCGACGTCGCTGGTGACGTCGCTGTCGCTGTCGGCGGGTGTCATGAGTCTCCAGGGTAGGGCTGGTCAGCCGGGCAACCCGAGCAGGGCCGCCAGGCTGGGCTGGCTGGCCGTCCCCGGCTGGGTCAGCGTGCCGGGCAGGCTACCCGGTGCGAGACCCGTCGGTGCCTTCCGGTCACCGGGGTCGGTGCCGGCGCCGGGGTCGGGCTGGCCCTGGGTGGCGGGTTGGCCGCCGTAGGGCACGTTGGCCGAGCCGCGCACGTTGACCGGGCTGCCCGAGGGCTCCGCGCAGTAGGTGTCGGGCGGGGTCGGCGCGTTCGGCGACGCGGTGTCGGTGCCGTTGCGCCGCGCGGTCTGCTCGTATCCCTTGGTGCACGGCGGCGGGTTGAACAGGTTGAGCACGAGCCCGAGATGCGCCTGGCCCGGGTCGGAGGCCAGCAGGCCCTGCCCGGCCGCGCTGAACAGCGGGTAGGACACCAGCGTGTACTCCACGCCGTCCTTGCGTGCCCCGATGATGTCCGAGGTGGTCAGCAGGTTCGCGAACAGCACGGACAGGCCCGGCCCGGACTCGCGGAGCAGGTTGGTCACCGCGGTGGCCGCCTGCGGGGTCGCCGAGATCAGCCTGCGCAGGTCCGGGTCGGAGTTCTTCAGCTGCTCGGCCAGCAGGTTGAGGTCGCCGGCGAAGGACTTGATGTTGTCCGACTGGGCGGCCTGGGTGTCGAGCACGGTGCCGCCGTCGTTGATCAGCGCGATCGTCTCGGGCAGGTGCTCGGTGGCGGCCGCGGTGAAGTTGGACGTGCTGTCGAGCAGCAGCTGCAGGTCGTCGCCGGTGCCGGCGAACGCCTTGTCCAGCTCGTCGACCAGCGTGCGCAGCGAGTCGGTCGGCACCGAGCTCGCCAGGCTGTCCAGGTCGCGGATCACCGCGTCGGTGCCGACCGGCGTCTTGGTCCGGTCGGCCGGGATCACCGACGCCGCGGACAGGTACGGGCCGGCGTCCTGCCTCGGCCGCAGGTCGACGTACTGCTCGCCGACCGCGGACCGGTCGGCCACCACCGCGTCGAGGTCCTCGGGGATGTCCGGCGCCTCGGGGTCGATGTCGAGGTCGACCTGCAGGCCGTCCTCGGTCAGCCGGATGTCGCCGACCCGGCCCACGTTGAACCCGCGGTAGGTGACCTCGGCGTTGGTGAAGATGCCGCCGGACTCCTCGAGGTTCATCCGGACCGTGTAGCCGTCCGCGCCGAACACCTTGCCGAGGTCGGTGAACCGGAACGCCGCGTACACTACCGCGACGACCGCGATCACCACGAACGCGACCAGCTGCAGCCGTACCCGCCTGGTGAGCATCAGCCACCACCGCCCAGGATGCCGTCGAGGATCCCCGCCAGCCCGCCCTGGGACGAGCTCGGCTCGCTGCTCGGGATCGGCAGCTGCTGGCCGCCGTCACCGGACCGGCCGCCGGTCAGGTCGCCGACGATCGGGATGTCCTGCAGCGGGTTGTTCCGGCTGCGGGACAGGTTGTCGAGGACGTTCTGCAGGTCCAGGTCGATCTTCGCGTACAGGTTGAAGTAGTCGCCCTTGACCCCGTTCACCGCCTCGTCGGTGAACGGGATGGTGAACAGCAGCTCCAGCGACTTCGGCAGGTCCGCGCCCGCCTCGCCCAGCTTCCGCAGCGCGGGGGTGAGCGCCTTGAGGTCGGCCACCAGGTCCTCCTGGCTCGCGTTGACCGTCTCGACCGCGACGTCGGACAGGGACTGCAGGCTCTGCAGCATCGTCACCAGCTGGGTGCGCTGGTCGATGAGCACCTGCAGGCCGGGGCCGAGGCTGTCGATGGCGCCGGCGAGCTGGTCGCGCTCGTTGTTGAGGGTGCCGGCGAGCCGGTTGACCCCGTCGATGGCCCGGGTGACGTCCGACTTGCTCTCGTCCAATGTGGACACCAGGGTGTCGACGCTGCCGAGGGTGTTGCGGATGTCCGCCTCGTTGCCGGACAGCGCGGCGTTCATCTCCTGGGCGATGTTCTGCAGCTGCTCGATGCCACCGCCGTTGAGCAGCATCGACAGCGCGCCGAGCACCTCTTCGATGTCGGTGTTGCGGTTGGTGTGCTCGATCGGGATCAGCGCGCCGTTCCGGAGCGTGCCGGTGGCCTGGTCGGGCGGCGGCGGGGACAGCTCGATGTACTTCTCACCGAGCAGGCTCGACTGGCGCAGCATCGCGAGCGCGTTGGCCGGCAGGTCGACCTCGCCGTTGACCGACATGGTCACCTCGGCGGTCCAGCCGTCGGGCGCGAGCCGGATGTCCTCGACCCGGCCTACCGGCACCTCGTTGACCTTCACGCCGGACTGCGGCACGAGGTCGAGCACGTCCTTGAACCGGGCCTTCACCGTGTACGGGTGGTCGCCGAGGTCGGCGCCGCCGGGCATCGGGATGTCGTAGATGCCGGTGAAGGAGCCGCACCCGGTGAGCGCGGTGGTCGCGGCGAGCAGCGCGGCGAGGACGATCCTGCGCATCAGTTGCCACCCCCCTCGGACCCGGACAGGTTGCTCATCGGCAGGGGCACCGGCGGGATCTCGCCGGACTGCAGCGCGGCGAGCACCTCGGCCGGCGTCCGCAGCGGCACCAGGCCCTCGACCACCGGCGCGAGGCCGTCGCAGGCGTCGGCGAGCACCTGCGGCAGGTCGTCGGGAGTGCCCTGGCGGACCAGCTTGCAGATGGTCACGATCGGCGGCTGGGCCAGCTCGTTGATGTCCGCGCGGGCGTCGAGCGTGCCGGACGAGCCGTTGTAGCTGTTGATGACGTTCGACAGTGCCACCGGGGCGATGTCGAGCACCTCGGACAGCGCCGCCCGCTGGTCGACGAGCACCTGGGTGACCGAAGCCAGCTTGTCCACATTGGACTTGAGCTTGGTCCGGTTGTCGTTGATGAACTGCTGCACCGCGCCGAGCGCGACGCCGAGCTGCTGCACCGCGGCGGCGAGGTCGCCGCGCTCGTCCGCGAGGAACCTGCTGACCTCGGCGGCCTGCTCGCTGAACTGGTTGACCTGGTCGTCGCTCGCGGCCAGCGCGGAGGTGAACTGCTGCAGGTTGTCGACGGTGGCGAACAGGTCCTCGTCGTGCTCGGAGATCGTGCCGGCGAACTGCGAGAGCTGGGTGATCGTCTCGTTGAGCGCCTGCCCGTTGCCCTCGAGGTTGTCGGCGAGCGTGTCCAGCAGGTCGGCCAGCGCGCCGTTCTTGTTGGCACCGTTGGGCCCGAGCGTGGTGCTGACCCGGTTGAGGCTCGCGTAGAGGTCGTCGATCTCGAGCGGCGTCGCGGTGCGCTCGCGAGGGAGCTCGGTGCCCTCGGCCATCACCGGGCCGCCGGTGTAGGCCGGGGTGAACTGCACGTACCGGTCGCTGACCAGCGACGGCGCCACGATCACGGCCTTGGCGCCGGTCGGGATCTTGGTCGAGCGGTCCACGAGCATCTCGACCCGCACGATGTCACCCTCCGGCTCGACCGAGTCGACGTGGCCGACCTTCACGCCCAGCACCCGCACGTCGTTGTCCTCGTAGAGCCCGACGACGCCGGTGAACAGGGCGGAGTAGCGGCGCTGGTTCGCGTCGACGAGCACCCACCACAGGGCGATCGCCACGACCAGCGCGACGACGATCGCGATGGTGACGCCACGCGCGAGGTCGCGGCCGAGCCGGGAGGAGGTGGTCACGGTTTCGCCCCCAGACAGCCCTCTTGGTTGACCGGGCCGAGCGGCGGCGGCAGCAGGCCGCAGATGTAGTTGTCGAACCAGCGGCCGTTGCCGACCGCGTTGTTGAACAGCCGCACGAACGGCGCCATGTTCTTGATGCCGTCGCCGAGCGCCTTCTGGTTGCGGGCCAGCATGCCGGTCAGCTGGTCGAGGCTCGTGAGCACCGGGGCCAGCTGCTTGTCGTTGTCGTCGACCAGGCCCTTGAGCTCGGTGGCGAGCGTCTGGGTTCCGGTGAGCAGCGTGCTGATCGCCTCCCGGCGCTTGCTGACCTCGGCGAGCAGCAGGTTGCCGTCCTGCAGGAGCTTGACCACCTCGGCGTCGCGCTCGGCCAGCGTCTGGCTGATCTGCTTGGTGTTGTCGAGCAGATGGGCGAGCTGGTCGTCGCGCGAGGAGATCGTCTTGGACAGCGCCTGCAGGCCGGTGAGCGCGCCCTTCACGTCGTTCGGGGTGTCGGCGAACGTGTCGGCGATGACCTCGAAGCTCTGCGCGAGCTGCACGGTGTCGACCTGGTTGGTGGTCTCGGCCAGGCCCCGGAACGCCTCGAGCACGTCGTAGGGCGCGGTGGTGCGCGCCCGCGGGATGCGCTGCGCCGGGTCGAGCACGTCGCGGCCGTCGGGCTCCAGCGCGAGGTACTTCTGGCCCAGCACGGTCTTGATCTTGATGGCGGCCGAGGTCTTGTCGCCGACCCAGGCGTCCTTGACCTTGAACGTGACGACCACCCGGTCGCCGTCGAGGTCCACATCGGACACCTTGCCGACCTTCACCCCGGCGATGCGCACCTCGTCGTCGGGCTCGAGCCCGGCGGCCTCGGAGAACTCGGCGCTGTAGCTGGTGCCGCCGCCGATGATCGGCAGGTCGTCGGAGAACATCGCCGCGGTGAGCGCGAGGCCGAGCACGACGAGGCCGGCGATCCCGATCGGGACGGGGTTGCGCGAACGGAAGGACCTCATCGCGTGCACCTCGCCGGGGTCGACGCCGTGATGGGCACGTTGATCGGCTGCGTGACGATGCCCGGGATGCCGATCGAGCCCTCCATCGAGCAGAGGTAGAAGTTGAACCACGAGCCGTAGCTGACCGTGCGGGTGAGCTTCGCGGTCTTCTCCGGCAGGAACTGGATGAAGTGCTCCACCACCTGCTCGCTGTCGTTGAGGTTGTTCACCAGCCCGCCGAGCGCGGCGATGTCCTGCTTGAGCGGCTCGCGGGCCTCCTCGAGCAGGCCGGACGTGGTGTCGGCGAGGCCGCCCAGCGCCTCGATCGCGTCGCCGATCGGCTCGCGGTCCTGGGCGAGGCCGGAGACCAGCTGCTGGACCTGCACGACCAGGGTCGAGAGCTTGTCGCCGCGGGCGTTGATCGTGTCCAGCGCGCCGTTCAGGTTGTTGATCACCTGGCCGATGACCTGGTCCTTGTCGGCGATCGCCGAGGTCAGCGACGCGGTGTGGGCGAGCAGCGACTCGACCGTGCCGCCCTCCCCCTGCAGGACCTGGATGATCTCGTAGGACAGCTGGTTGACGTCGTTGGGCGACAGCGCGCGGAACAGCGGCTTGAACCCGTTGAAGAGCTCGGTGAGGTCCAGTGCCGGGCGGGTGCGCTCCAGCGGGATGTTGCCGCCGGGTCCGAGGACGTCGTTGGGGTTGCCGCCGACGCCTTCGGACAGCGAGACGTAGCGCTGGCCGACGAGGTTGCGGAACTTGATCTGCGCGGTGACCGACGCGGGCAGCTTGCGGTTGTCACTGACCGAGAACGTCACCTGGGCCTGCTTGCGGTCGACGATGCCGACGTCCTCGACCTGGCCGACCCGCACGCCCGCGATCCGCACGTCGTCGCCGGGCAGCAGCAGCGTCGCGTCGGAGAACCGCGCGGTGTAGCTGTTGGTCGAGCTCAGGTCGACGTTGGCGATGCTGATCGCGAGCACGGCCGTGGCGGCGACCGTCACGACGGTGAAGACGATCAGCTTGACCAGCGGTGCGACAACGCCTCTCATGTGATAGTCACCTCCGCCCCCCGGTAGAGCGGCCCGACGAGCAGGCTCGACCAGGCCGGCACCTGGTCCGGCTCGACGCCGAGGCTCGGCGCGAGCAGCTGGGCCAGGAAGTCACGCTCGGCGGCCGAGTTGGCGAGCGAGCCCGGCTGGTCGGCCGCGGACGGCCCGGTCGTCTCGTCCGCCGGCAGCAGCCCGTCCTGCACCGACTCGTTGGCCGGCCCGTGCGAGGTGCCGTCCTGCAGCGGGCCGTCCGGCGGTTGGTCCGGGAACGGGTCGCCCATCTGCGCCGGGTCGTAGCAGCGCGGGCCGCGGTGCTCGTCGAACTCCGGGTCGTCCTTGCCGGCCTCGTACTTGCCCTTGTTGACGACGATCTCGATGGTGGCGTGCAGCCCTGGCTTGTCCGTGCCGGCGCCGAACACCGGACCGGCCGCGTCGACCAGCGAGGCCATCTGCTTGAGGAAGCAGGGGTAGGACGGCGCGTACTTCGCGAGCAGCTCCAGGGTGTCCCGGGAGCTGTCGGAGAGCCGGATGATGTTGTCGGAGTTGGCTCGCAGGAACGACTCCAGGTTCTGGCTCGAGGTGGTCAGCTCGGCGAACAGGGCCTGCAGGTCGGCCTTCTGCTCGGCGATCGTGCGCGAGGTGACGGTGAGGTCGTCGAGCGCGTCGACGAAGTCCGGGATCGCGTCGGTGTAGGTGTCGCTGACCTCGACGAGCGCGTTGAGGTCGTGGGTCAGCTGCGGCACGTGCGGGTTGATCTCCTCGACGAGCTTGCCGAGGTCGACCAGGGTGTCGCCGAGCTGCTTGCCCCGGCCATCGAGTGCCGTGGAGATCGCGGTGAGCGTGGTCGACAGCTTCTGCGGCTGGACCGCCTGCAGCACCGGCAGCAGGTGGTCGAGCGCCTGGGAGAGCTCCACCGCGGGGGCCGACTTGTCCTGCTCGATCCGGTCGCCATCGGCGAGGTGCCGCGCGTCGGCGTCCTTCGGGATCTGCAGCGCCACGTACCGGTCGCCGAACAGCGTCTTCGGGATGAACCGGGCCGAGACGTTGCGCGGGATCACGTCGATCTTGTCCGGGTCGAGCGCGAGCTCGAGCACCGAGCCCTGCTCGGTCGGGGTGATCTCGCGGATCTCGCCGACGATCAGCCCGCGCACCTTCACGTCGCCGCGCACCTGGAGCTGGTTGCCGAGCTTGTCGGTGGTGAGCGACACCCGCACGACCGGCGTGAACGCCTTGTTGTACATGGCGATCGACAGGCTCACCAGCGCCGCGATCACGACGATGAACCCGACGCCGAGCATCCGGCGCCGGAACGTGGCCATCCCCCGGGCGCTCATCCGCCGATCCTCACCGTCACCGTGGTGCCCCAGATTGCGAAGCCGATGAAGAAGTTGAGCAGCGCCGCGGTGACGATCGTGGTCCGCACCGAGCGCCCGACCGCGACCCCGACACCGGCCGGCCCGCCCGAGGCACGGTAGCCGTAGTAGCAGTGCACCAGGATGATCACCACGCTGAAGATCAGCACCTTGCCGAAGGACCAGAACACGTCCTCGGGAGGTAGGAACAGGTTGAAGTAGTGGTCGTAGGTTCCGCCCGACTGCCCGTAGACGACCACGACGATCGTTCTGGACGCGAGGTAGGAGCTGAGCAGCCCGATGATGTAGAGCGGGATCACTGCGATGAAGCCGGCGATGATCCGCGTGGTCACCAGGAACGGCACGCTCGGCACGCCCATCACCTCGAGCGCGTCGATCTCCTCGGAGATCCGCATCGCCCCGAGCTGCGCGGTGAAACCGGCGCCGACCGTGGCCGACAGCGCGAGCCCGGCGACCAGCGGCGCCACCTCGCGGGTGTTGATGTAGGCCGAGGCGAACCCGGAGAACGCGGCCGTGCCGATCTGCTCCAGCGCCGCGTAGCCCTGCAGGCCGACGACGGTGCCGGTGAAGACGGTCATGCCGACCATCACGCCGATGGTGCCGCCGATGACCGCCAGCGCGCCGGAGCCGAAGCTCACCTCGGCGAGGATCCGCATGGTCTCGCGCATGTAGCGGCGCAGCGTCCGCGGGATCCAGGCGAGTGCGCGGAGGTAGAACGACAGCTGGTCGCCGAGCGTGTCGAGGAAACCGAGCGGGGCGTTGGCCACCCGCCGTGCCGTGTCACCGATGGAGGCCATGGCTCAGCTCCCCTTCTGCGGCACGACGGTCAGGTACACGGCGGTGAGCACGAAGTTGACGAAGAACAGCAGCAGGAACGTGATCACCACGGACTGGTTGACCGCGTCCCCGACGCCCTTCGGCCCGCCCTTGGGGTTCAGCCCGCGGTAGGCCGCGACGACGCCGGCGATGAAGCCGTAGATCAGCGCCTTGATCTCGCTGATCTACAGGTCGGGCAGCTGCGCCAGCGCGGAGAAGCTCGCGAGGTACGCGCCGGGCGTGCCGCCCTGGAGCACGACGTTGAAGAAGTAGCTGCCGAGCACGCCGACGACGCTCACCAGGCCGTTGAGCAGCACCGCGATGAGCATCGCGGCGAGCACCCTCGGGACCACGAGCCGCTGGATGGGGTTGACGCCGAGGACCTCCATGGCGTCGATCTCCTCGCGGATGGTCCGCGCGCCGAGGTCGGCACAGATCGCCGAGCCACCCGCGCCGGCCACCATCAGCGCGGTCACCAGCGGCGCCGCCTGCTGGATGATCGCCAGCACCGCGGCCGCGCCGGTGAACGACTGCGCGCCGAGCTGGACGATCAGGTTGCCCAGCTGCAGCGCGATGACGGCGCCGAACGGGATGGCGACCAGCGCCGTCGGCAGGATCGTGACGCTCGCGATGAACCAGCACTGCTGGATGAACTCGCGGACCTGGAACGGCCTGCGGAAGATGTTGACGATGACGTCGAGGGCGAGGGCGAACAGCCGACCGGTCTCCCGCAACGCCCCGGCACCCGGGAAGTTCGGCGATGCTGTCCGTGTGGTCATGCACCACCGCCGGGCCCTGTGGGCGGGTCGGTTCGCCAGCTCGATCTGGGCAGGTCGGCGATGTTCTCGGTGGTGGGGCCCAAATCTCCCTCGGACGGCGCCCACTCCTGGCCACGCGGCCGCGGGCTGGGCCGCAAGGGCGGGGCCCCGGTGGCCGCCAGATGACGGGAGCGCACGCCGTAGCGGTCGCGCTCCTCCGGGGTGAGCGACTCGACGATGCCCTGCTGCGCCTGCGGCGGGAGAGTGTGGAGGATCCGCATGACCCGGTCCTTGCGGCGGCGCACGGCCTGGCGCTCCGGCAGGCCCGGGGTCGGTTCGATCTGCGGCACGACGCCGCGGACGTCGTCCGTGCTGCCGTCGTGGTGGCCGGCGTCGACATGCGCCTGCTCGGCGGCCATGGTGGCCTCGTCCTTCTCCTCCGACATGCCGATCGGGCCGATGCGGCTGCCGTTGAGGAACTGCTTGACCACCGGCTCCTCGGAGGTGAGCAGCACCTCGCGCGGGCCGAACATCACGAGCTCGCGGCGGAACAGCATGCCGATGTTGTCCGGCACGGTCCTGGCGAGGTTGATGTTGTGCGACACGATGAGGATCGTCGCGTCGATCTGCGTGTTCAGGTCGATCAGCAGCTGGGAGATGTAGGAGGTGCGGACCGGGTCGAGGCCGGAGTCCGGCTCGTCGACCAGGATGATCTCGGGGTCGAGCACCAGGGCGCGGGCGAGGCCCGCGCGCTTGCGCATACCGCCGGAGATCTCGCCGGGGAGCTTCTTCTCGGCGCCGGCGAGGCCGGTCAGGTCGAGCTTCTCGAACACGATCCGGCGGATCTCGGACTCGCTCTTCTTCGTGTGCTCGCGCAGCGGGAACGCGACGTTGTCGTAGAGGTTCATCGAGCCGAACAACGCGCCGTCCTGGAACAGGACGCCGAAGAGCTTGCGGATCTCGTAGAGCTTGTGCTCGGAGCAGGTGACGATGTCGACGCCGTTGATCTCGCAGGAGCCCTTTTCCGGCTTGAGCAGGCCGATGATCGACTTGAGGAAGACCGACTTGCCGGTGCCCGACGGGCCGAGCATCACGCTGACCTCACCCGGCGGCAGCGAGAGCGTGACGTCCCGCCAGATGGTCTGCCGGCCGAAGGACTTCGTCAGGCCCTCGACGACCACCTCGGCGCCCATCGAACCTCCTTGTTGCCCGGCTGTCCTGGATCCCGGCCGTTCGCCGCCACCGCGCCGGTACTCCAGATGCAACGAGCGTGACGCGTGTGGGTTACTGCCGAGTTCGGTTCCTCATGACGGCCGAAGGTACCCAGTCACTCACCGTGGATATATCCGGGGTATTTCCGTCCGGAATGCGGACAGGGCCGGCACCGTGACGGTGCCGGCCCTGTCCGGGTCGTTCAGCGCTGGGCGCGTCTGTTCCGGACGCGCCCCAGGTCACTTGAGGGAGACCGAGGCGCCGGCCGCCTCCAGCTTCTCCTTGGCGGCGTCGGCGGCATCCTTGGCGACCTTCTCCAGGACGGGCTTCGGAGCGGCCTCGACCAGCTCCTTGGCCTCCTTCAGGCCCAGCCCGGAGACGACCTCGCGGACGACCTTGATGACCTGGATCTTCTTCTCGCCCGCGGCCTCGAGGACGACGTCGAACTCGTCCTGCTCCTCCGGCGCCTCAACGGCGGCGGCGGCCGGGCCGGCAGCGGCCACGGCGATCGGGGCAGCCGCGGTGACCTCGAAGGTCTCCTCGAACTGCTTCACGAAGTCGGACAGCTCGAGCAGCGTCATCTCCTTGAACGCGTCGAGCAGCTCGTCGGTGCTGAGCTTCGCCATGACGGCATTTCCTTTCTGCGGTGCTGGTAGATACCAATCCGACCGAAAGCGTCGCGATCGGTGAAACGTAGGTCAGCTGCCAGTTGGGCGGGCTCGCTGACTTTCGGTCTCCTTGGTATTGGGGTTTTCAGCTCTCGGCGGGGGCCGCTTGCTCGGCTGACGCCTTCTTCTCCTGCAGGGCCGCGACCAGGCGAGCGACCTGCGAGGCGGGCGCGGCGAACAGGCCGGCTGCCTTGGACAGGTTGCCCTTCATGGCGCCCGCCAGCTTGGCGAGCAGCACCTCGCGGGAGTCGAGGTCGGCGATCTTGTCGACCTCGTCGACCGTGAGCGGGCGGCCGTCCATGTAGCCGCCCTTGATGACCAGGCCCTTGTGCTCCTTGGCGAACTCGCGAAGCGTCTTCGCCGCGTCCACCGGCTCACCCTCGACGAACGCGATCGCGGTCGGGCCGAGGAACAGGGGCTCGAGCCCCTTCACCTCGGCTGCCTCCGCGGCGCGCTTGACCAGAGTGTTCTTTGCGACCCGGTAGGTCGTGCCCGTGCCGAGAGCGCGACGCAGGGTCGTCAGCTGGGACACGGTGAGACCGCTGTACTCGGTGACAACGGCAGCCGAGCTGTTGCGGAACTTGTCCGCGATCTCAGCGACGGCCTCAACCTTGTCTGCCTTCGCCATGATCGCCTCCTCTCTATGGCGTGGACCGCCTGTTCGAGGACCCCGTTCATGACGAAACGCCCCGGCGCAGCAGCACGGGGCGTTGACCGAGCGCGAGCGCTCGTACCTCGTTCTCCTGCGCGGGCCGCCCACATCGTGCGGGGCCTTCGTCCGTCCCGTTGCCGGGACGGAGACCAGCGGTCTTAGGTAGAACCGCGGACAAGAGTACGTGGTCGCTCAGGCGCGCCGCGCATCGCCTCCCCTTTGACCAACCGTGCCCGAACGAGCACGGCATGATGGACCCGTGGCCGACAACGAGCACCCGCCACCAGGTCCCCCACCGGTCCCTGGGCAGCAGGCACCCGAGCCTTGGCAAGGCCACCAGCAGACCCCCGGCCCCGGACCGGCGCCCGGCGCCCCGGCCGGTGGCAGCCAACCGGTACCGGATCAGCAGCAGTCGAGCGGGCAACAGCAGCCGGCCCCGGGTTCGCTCGGGCCGCCCGCCGAGTGGCAGGCACCGGGCCACGCCGGGCCGCCCGCACTCCGGCAGCCGAGCGACCCGGTGCCCATGTCGCCCGCGCCACCGCCCGCGATCGATCCCGAGCAGGTGCAGCAGTTCCAGCAGTTCCAACAGTTCCAGGAGCTGATGCGCCAGCAGAAGGAGCAGGGCTTCCCGCAGGGCCCGCCGCCCCCGCCGGGCTTCCTGCAGCCGTGGGGTCCGCCGCCTCCGCAACGTCCGGTGTGGAAGCGGGCGCTCCGGTCGATCGCCGGCAAGCTCGTCACCGCGGTGATCGTGCTGATCGTGCTGATCGGCGGCGGCTACTTCGCGTTCGACTACTTCTTCGGCGGGCCACCGGACCAGCCGCCGGCCTCCGAGGTCGGCGGCGGCAAGGCCGAGACGAACCTGATCTACGAGACCAACCCGCGCAGCGCCGTGCGGAAGATCTACGACGACATCGCCCAGGGCGACGCGACGAGCGCGTGCGGCCGGTTCACCGAGGAGGCGCGGGCCCAGTTCGCCGACCACTTCTCCGGGCTCGGCGGCTCGTGCGAGCAGATCGTCGAGCAGCTGAACGCGCAGGTGACGCCCGGCGAGAGGTCGGAGTACGCGAACCCGCGGTTCCCGTCCTGGGTCAACGCGAACCCGACCACCGACACGGTCGACGTCAGCTCCTGCACGCTCGAGGTGGCCGGCGGCCCGCGGCTCGGCATGCTCACCGTCAGCAAGATCGAGAGGTCGGTCGGCGGTCAGTGGATCGTCACCCGCCACGACACCGAGCCCGAGAACTGCGTGGGCGTCCCCTCCACGCCACCCACCACGTGA
The DNA here is from genome assembly GCF_009379765.1 of Actinophytocola sp. GTDB lineage: Bacteria > Actinomycetota > Actinomycetes > Mycobacteriales > Pseudonocardiaceae > Actinophytocola. The sequence continues at coordinate 13,437 of NZ_WHTD01000190.1, forward strand.
CCCGTCACTGATAGTGATCGGACGGCAGCGGATGTGAACCACGGCTCGACGCTCTCCGTATACAGGGTTGGCCCGTTCGCGTGAATGCCAAGCCGAGGAGGTCGGGGAGTTGCGCGCCAAACACCGAGGCGTATCCAAGAAGAAGATGCTGATCGCCGGTGCCGGAGCCATCGCTGTCGCGGCGCTTGCCGTCGCGTTGCCGCGGGCCTACGCGGCCCGGACGGAAGCGGTACCCGAGAACAGTCCGGAGCTGCTGAGTGCCGGTGCCCAGACGTTGATGGAGGACGCGCGGGTCCCGGGCACCGCATGGTCGGTCGATCCGGAGACCAACCAGATCGTCGTCCTCGCGGATCGCACCGTCACCGGCGACAGCTGGGACACCTTGGAGTCCACAGTGGACTCACTGGGCGACGGCGTGGCCCGGATCCAGCGGTCGGCCGGCGAGTTCCACCTGTTCATCGAGGGCGGCGACGCCATCTTCGCCGGCAACGCGCGGTGCTCGTTGGGCTTCAACGTCACCACGCAGGACGGCAGCCCCGGCTTCCTGACCGCCGGCCACTGCGGGGTCTTCGCCGCGGAGTGGTCGGACACCGAGGGCGGTCAACCGGTCGCCACGGTCCAGGACGCGACCTTCCCCGGCGACGGCGACTTCGCGCTCGCCACCTATGACGACCCCGCCGCCGACGCGCCGAGCGCGGTCGACGTCGGCGGGGGCCAGCTCGTGCCGATCATCCAGGCGGCCGACGCCACCGTGGGCGAGCAGGTGCTCCGCATGGGCAGCACCACCGGGCTGCACGACGGCTCGGTCACCGGCCTCGACGTCACCGTGAACTACCCCGAGGGCACCGTCACGGGGCTGATCCAGACCGACGTCTGCGCAGAGCCCGGCGACAGCGGCGGATCGCTGTTCACCGAGGACGGCGGCGCCGTCGGACTCACCTCCGGAGGCAGCGGCGACTGCACGAACGGCGGGGTGACGTTCTTCCAGCCGGTGACCACCGCGCTCGAGGCGGTGGGCGCCCAGATCGGCTGACGTCCGGCGTCCCACGACACAAAAGAGCGGCGCCCCCGGAAGCTCTCTCCGGGGGCGCCGCTTCGTGCTCTGGGTCAGGCGACCGGCTCGTCGGTGAGCAGGTTGCGGGTGCGCGCCGGGTCGACCGGGATGCCCGGGCCCATCGTCGTCGAGAAGGTGACCTTCTTCAGGAATCGGCCCTTCGCGGCGGACGGCTTGGCGCGCAGCACCTCGTCCAGTGCGGCGGCGTAGTTCTCGACCAGCTTCTCCTGGTCGAAGGACGCCTTGCCGATCACCAGGTGCAGGTTGGACTGCTTGTCCACCCGGAAGTTGATCTTGCCACCCTTGATCTCGTTGATCGCCTTGGTGACGTCCGGGGTGACGGTGCCGGTCTTCGGGTTCGGCATCAGGCCGCGGGGGCCGAGGATGCGCGCGATGCGGCCGACCTTCGCCATCTGGTCGGGGGTCGCGATCGCCGCGTCGAAGTCGAGCAGCCACCCTGGATGCGCGCGATCAGGTCCTCGGCGCCGACCTCGTCCGCACCGGCGGCGACGGCCTCGTCGGCCTTGTCACCGGTGGCGAACACGATCACGCGCGCGGTCTTGCCGGTGCCGTGCGGCAGGTTGACCGTGCCGCGCACCATCTGGTCGGCCTTGCGGGGGTCGACACCCAGCCGGATCGCGACCTCGACGGTGGCGTCCAGCTTCACCTTGGTGGTCTCCTTGGCGAGCTTGGCCGCCTCGAGCGGCGTGTACAGCCGCTCGCGGTCGATCAGCTCGGCGGCCTGACGGTAGGCCTTGCTGCGCTTTGCCATATCTGTTGTGTCCTAACAGTCAGTGGTACGAGCCAGCGCCTGGCCCTCCCACGCGTTCAGAAAGAACTAGTTACTCGACTGCGTTGGATGTGCCGTGCTCGCTGCGCTCCGCGCGGCGTGAACGGTCTCCCTCGCATGGCCACCGACTCGAGATCGGCCGCCGGTTGTTGCTCACTCGACTGCGTTGGATA
>NZ_WHTD01000197.1 GCF_009379765.1 Actinophytocola sp.
CCCCCGACGAGGGTGCCGAAGACCACCTCACCGGTGATCGCGACGAGCACGGTCGGAAGCACGGCGAGGAGCACCGCACCCGCCGCGAGGAGGCGGATTCGCCTACCGGCCGCTGTGTCCGCAGGGAGGGCGCCCTGCCGTGCCCGATCATCGACCGCGTGGTCGCCGACTTCGGCGTCCTCAGCCATGGCGGCGCCGGGTCGAGCGGTGACGGCCGTGAGCATCGTGAGCACTGTCAGGGCCGCGGCCACCGCCGCGACGGCGATGCGGATCGCCGGCTCCGCGGTCAGCAGCCGCCCGACGAGCGCGACGCCGAAGTAGCCGGCCACCCCGACCAGGCCGGCGACGGCCGCACCCAGCCGGCTCACCCGGAGCAGTTCCTGGGCCAGGCCGAGGAGGCCGATCAGCAGCACGCCGGACGCCGCCATCACGAACGCCGTCACGGCCGGGTCCGCCGGCGTCCTCGGGTCGCCCGGCGCGATCTCGACGGTCAGCAGCGCCGGCGCCGGGTCGTGCAGCACCACCCCGACGAGGACGGCGACCGCCCCGCCGGCGACGAGCCACCGCCAGTGCCGGGACAGCAGGACGGCGGCCGCCGTCGCGACCGCGCCGGCCAGCGCGGTGGCGAGCTGCGTGCCGATGGCCTCGGGACTGTCCGGCCCGACGAGCGCCATCATGTCGAGCGACTGCGGTGCCCCGACGAACGCGAGCAGGACGGCCCCGGCCACCCCACCCACGAGAAGGTTGATCACGCGCGCACGGTAGCGACCCTGCCCACCCCGTGGTGGCGAAACGCTCAGAGGTTCACCGCGACGCCCTTGGTGAAGGTGTAGTGGAAGGTGCCGCCGTCCTCGGCGGTGCGGTCGAGGTCTGCGATGCCCCGGACCCACTCGGTGGCCGTGGTCATGCCCGCGGCGATCGCCTCGGCGCGGACCAGGTCGACCATCGCGGTGAAGGTGTTGCGGGTGAAGCCTTCCACCAGCTCCGGGCGGGTGCGGTCGGCGTAGACGTGGCAGGGGTGGACGGTCACGGCCTCGTAGCCGGCTCCGGTCAGGAGTGGCTCGACCTGGCGGCCGACGAGCGCGTTGCCGCCGGCCGCGGCCTGCAAGCGCACGAGGCAGTCGATCGCGGCGCGGGCCGCGGCGCTGTCGGGGTGGAAGAACGCCGAGCCGTGGTCGCCCTCGACGACGGTGATCGTGCCGCCCGGTCGGAGCACCCGGCGCAGCGCCACCAGCGCGGCGTGCGGGTCGCGCAGGTGTTCCAGCACGAAGCACACGAAGAGGTGGTCGAACGCGCCGTCGGGGAACGGCAGGTCGAACAGGTCCGCCCGGTGCCACGCCACCGGCGCGGTCACCCTGGCCCTGGCCTGGGCGAGCGAGTCCGCGGAGACGTCGACCGCGACGATCCGCGCACCGGGGCTCGACGCGACCAGGTGGGCGGTCTGCGCGCCGACGCCGCAGCCGACCTCGAGGACGCGGCTGCCGGGCGGGTAGGAGGTGCCGGCGTGGAGGAGTCCGGCGAGCGTGTCGGCCTGGTCGCCGAGGCGGCGTGCCTCGGGGGCGGAGTACCCGTGGACGTATTCGGTCGTGGTGCTCATGTCCGGTGACTGTGCCGGCACAATGGTCCGGTGAACAGGTCCAATGGGGAGGTCGCTGACTGGTCCATATCGCCGGGGGCCGACTTCCTCCAGCTGTCGGTCGCGGACGCGCCCGCGGGTGGCCGGTCCGCGTGGCTCGCGGGCGAGCTCCGCGCGGCGATCTCCGACGGCCGGCTCCCGGTCGGCAGCGGCCTGCCGGCGACGCGGGTGCTGGCGGCGGAGCTGCGGGTCTCCCGCGGCGTGGTCACCGAGGCTTACCAACGCCTGGTCGAGGACGGCCACGTCGTGGGCCGCGGCCGCGCCGGCACGGTCGTGGTCGCCGCACCCGTGGTCCCCCCTCCCCCAGGCCACCGCGCCGAGGCCGACACTCCGGACTCCCGGCCAGGCGCGCGAACGTCGGACTCGCGGGTCGCGAGCGTCGGACTCGCGGGGTTCCCGCACAACCGGTGGGTCAGGGTGCTCAGCGAGCCGGCAGGTCCAGCCGGTAGGTGAGCAGGTGGACGTCCTCGGCGGGTTGCCAGTCCTGGGCAGGCGTTCGGTAGAAGCCGAGGCGCTCGTACAAGCGGTGGGCGGCGGTCATCTCCTCCGAGCTGCTGAGGGTGACGCCGGGTAAGCCCAGCTCGGCGGCCCGGTCGAGGACCGCGCGGGTCAGCGCCTCGCCGATGCCACGGCCGCGGGCCGCCGCGCTGACCGCCAGCATGCGGAACTCCAGCTCGTCGGGCGCGGCCACCTGGGACCACGGCGAGCCCGGTGGCGCGACGGTGACCGTGCCCAGCAGCGTGCCGTCGGCGTCGACCGCCACCAGGAGCTCCGCCTCACGCGAGCGAGGCGCGGCATCGGCCAGCGTCAGCGCGTACGACCCCTCGCCGGCCAGGTAGCCGCTCGCCCGGTACGCGTCCACGGTGAGCAGGCCGACGGCCGTGACCTCGTCTGGGCGGGCCTCGCGGATCTCGAACTCACTCATCGGCGGCGGCTCCGGCTCCGGTGTCTGCCTCGGCCTCTGCGTCGGTGTCTGCCTCGGTGTCCGACTCCTCGGCGCCGATGGTCGCCACCGCGGTGGCCGCCTCGGGGCCGTCAGCGAGCAGCACCCGGAAGCCGTCCTCGTCGAGGACCGGGACCTTCAGCTGGATCGCCTTGTCGTACTTGGACCCCGGCGCGTCGCCGACCACCACGAACGCCGTCTTCTTCGACACCGACCCGACCGCCTTGCCGCCGCGCGCCAGGACGGCCTCCTTGGCCTCGTCGCGCGAGAACGTCCGCAGGCTGCCGGTGACCACGATGGGCAGGCCGTCGAGGTTGCGCGGGATCGACGCGTCGCGCTCGTCCTCCATGCGCACCCCGGCCCGCTTCCACTTCTCGACGATCTCGCGCCGCCAGTCGGTGGCGAACCACTCCTGGATGGCCGTGACGATGGTGGGCCCCACGCCCTCGGCCGCCGCCAGCTCCTCCTCCGACGCCGACATGATCCTGGGCAGCGAGCCGAACTCCTGCGCCAGCGCCCGGGCGGCGGTGGGCCCGACGTGCCGGATCGACAGCGCCACCAGCACCTTCCACAGTGGACGCTGCTTGACCAGCTCGAGGTTGGCGAGCAGCTTCTGCCCGTTGGCCGACAGCGTGCCCGCCTTGGTACGGAACAGCTCCACCGACGTGAGCTTGTCCTCGTCGAGGTCGAACAGGTCGCCCTCGTCGTGCAGCACGCCCGAGTCGATCAGCGCGGCCGCCGCCTCGTACCCGAGCACCTCGATGTCCAGCGCGGACCGGCCGGCGATGTAGCTGAGCCGCTCCTTGCGCTGGCCAGGGCAGTCGAGCGCGTTGGGGCAGCGGATGTCGGCGTCGCCCTCCTTCTCGTACGCCAGCGTGGTGCCACAGGAGGGACACCGGTTCGGCATCTGGAACTCACGCTCGTCGCCGGTGCGCACGTCGGCCACCGGGCCGAGCACCTCGGGGATGACGTCGCCCGCCTTGCGGATGACCACTCGGTCACCGATGAGCACACCCTTGCGCTTGACCTCGCTCGCGTTGTGCAGCGTGGCCATCGCGACCGTGGACCCCGCCACCTTCACCGGCTCCATCACCGCGAACGGCGTGACCCGGCCGGTGCGCCCCACGTTGACCTGGATGTCCAGCAGCGTGGTGGTGACCTGTTCGGACGCGTACTTGTACGCGATCGCCCACCTCGGCGCCCGCGACGTGGTGCCCAGCCTGCGTTGCTTCGCGACCTCGTCGACCTTGACCACGATGCCGTCGATCTCGTGCTCGACATCGTGGCGGTGCGCGCCCCAGTAGTCGATGTGCGCGAACAGCTCCTCGCGCGACTCGACGAGCTTGGTGTGCTCGGACACGGGCAAGCCCCACGCGGCGAGCGCCTGGTAGGCCTCGGACTGCCGCACGGGCTCGAAGCCCTCGCGCTTGCCGAGCCCGTGGCAGATCAGCTTCAGCTTGCGGTTCGCGGTGACCTTGGGGTCCTTCTGCCGCAACGAGCCGGCGGCGGTGTTGCGCGGGTTGGCGAACGCGGGCTTGCCGGCCTCGACCAGCGTGGCGTTGAGCTCCGCGAAGTCCTCGAGCCGGAAGTACACCTCGCCACGCACCTCGACCAGGTCGGGCACCGGGAACTCGTCGGTCGCGGTGAGCTGCCGCGGCACGTCCTCGAGGGTGCGCATGTTCAGCGTGACGTCCTCGCCGGTGCGCCCGTCGCCGCGGGTGAGCGCGCGGACCAGGCGGCCGTTCTCGTACAGCAGGTTGATGGCGAGCCCGTCGATCTTGAGCTCGCAGATGTAGGAGGTGGCGCCCAGCTCCTTCTCGACCCGGTCGACCCACGCGCCGAGCTCGTCGGTGTCGAAGGTGTTGTCCAGGCTGAGCATCCGCTCGAGGTGGTCGTATGCGGCGAACTCGGTGGAGAAGGTGCCGCCCACCTGCTGACTGGGCGAGTCGGGCGTGACCAGCCCGGGGTGTGCCTCCTCGATGGCGAGGAGCTCGTGCCACAGCGTGTCGAACTCGCCGTCGGAGACGGTGGGCGAGTCGAGCACGTAGTAGCGGAAGCGGTGGCCGTTGATCTCCTCGGCCAGCACGCCGTGTCGCTCGCGAACGTCCGAGGGCACGTCCTCCACGCCCTCGGCCGGCCCGTCGACGGCGTCGTCAGAACTGTCATAAACACTGGTCACGGGAGCAGACTAGTCGTCGGGTCCGACATTTCCGGGGTCCCGCGGCGGAGGCTCCAGGCCGGCCAGCTCGTGCACCAGATCGCGCAGCTCCAGCAACCCGATCGTGTCCGCGGGCTCGGCGTCCGCGGTCTCCACCCGGCGCAGCCGCTCGGCCGCGAGCCGCTCGCCGAGCGCGGCGTCCAGCGGCAGGTAGGTCATGGCCGAGCGGGCCGCCAGCTCGAGCGCCCGCATCGCCGGATGGTGCACCGCAACGTCCACCACGCGTTCGGCCTCGTCGACCTGCGCGACGACCCGGACGTCGGCGAGCCGGATCCGGTGGGCGCCGAGGTTCACCGTGACCAGCGTCGGGTCGGGCACCGGCGGGACCGCGTCGTGGTACTCCCAGATCGCGTCCTCGGGTGGCGCGGCCGCCTTCCACGCGTCGGTGAACGCGCGCAGCCGCCGGTCCTCCTGGCCGCTCACGACCAGCGCGTAGATCGCCCGCCGGCCGCGTTCGAGCGCGAAGTGCAGGTCCGGGTGCAGGTCACCGACAAGCTGGCAGAGCTGGTTCTCGACCCGGCCGGGCTCGCGGTCGCCGAGCGCGGCGGCGACCTCGGGCAGCATCTCCCGCCAGCCGCACCAGAACCGCTCGGCGAGCGCCTCCGGGTCGGGCCTCGGCCGAGCGGGCGGCGGGGTCTCGCGACGGCGGAACCACCTCATGCGCGTATCCCGTCGAGCACGATGGTGAGCAGCCGCTCGGCGCCCGCCTCGTCGGCGTGGCCGGCCGCCGTGCCGACGCCGTGCCCGAGCCGCATCATGTCGACGGGCTCGAGGTCGGCGCGGACGATGCCGGCGGCCTGCGCGGGCGTGAGCAGCGTGCTGACCGCCGCGCGCAGCTCCTGCTTGCAGTAGGCGAAGGTCATCGAGGTGTCCTCGATCGCCGACTTGAGCGCCATGGCCAGCCCGCTGCTCTCCCGAAGCCACCGCACCTGCTCGCGCAGCCAGGTGAACAGCGCCTCCTCGACCGGGAGCTCCTTGCTCAGCGCGTAGGCGCGGTCGGCCAGCCGGGTGACCTCCTCGCGGTAGACGGCCTCGATCAGCGCCGCACGGCTGGGGAAGTGCCGGTAGAGCGTGCCGGCGCCGACGTGGGCCCGTTTGGCGATGTCGTCCAGCGGGACGTCGATGTCGTGCTCGAGGAACGCGTCCCGGGCGGTGTCGACGATCCGGTCGTAGTTGCGCCGGGCGTCGGCCCGCATGGGCCGCTCGGGCCAGATCGGCCTGGCGGACTCCGCTGTCGCCACGCACTCACCTCTTCCAAGTGGAGAGATTCTCCGGATAGTCTTGCGCATCCGGAGATGCTCTCCATATGCTAGCCGAGTCAAAATGGAGAGTTTCTCCGCTTAGGGGTTTCCTTGTCTCAGCAAACGTTGGCGCGACCCGCCCCGGCCCGGCCCGGCGCGACCCTGGCGATCATCGTCACCTGCCAGCTCATGCTCTTGCTCGACGTCACCGTGATGAACGTGGCACTCCCCCGCATCCGCGTCGACCTCGGCTTCACGCCGGCCGGCCTGTCCTGGGTGATCAACGCCTACACGCTCGTCTTCGGCGGCCTGCTGCTGCTCGGCGGCCGGGCGGGCGACCTGTTCGGCCGCCGCAGGCTGTTCCTCGGCGGCGTCGCCCTGTTCACCGCCGCCTCGCTGCTCGGTGGGCTCGCCGACTCGGCGGGCTGGCTGCTGGTGGCCCGGATCTTGCAGGGCCTCGGCGCGGCGGCCGCAGGGCCGAGCACCCTCGCGCTGATCACCAGCATGTTCACCGAGCCGCGCGAGCGGGTGCGGGCCCTGTCGGTCTTCTCCGGCGTCGCGAGCGCCGGCTTCGCGATCGGGCTGATCGTCGGCGGGCTGCTCACCGAGTGGTTCACCTGGCGCGCCGTGCTCTTCATCAACCTCCCGTTCGGCCTGGCGATCCTCGCCCTGGGACCGCGGTTCATCCGCGAGCCGCAGCGGCACCCGGCCCGGCTCGACCTGCCCGGCGCGCTGACCGCGACGGCCGGCATCGCGGCGCTGGTGTACGGGTTCATCCGCGCCGCCGAGGCCGGCTGGGCGGACCGGGCGGCGCTGGCCGCGCTGGTGGCCGGGGCGGTGCTGGTGGCCGGGTTCCTGTGCATCGAGGTGCGGACGCGGGAGCCGCTGATGCCGCCGCACCTGTTCGCCGACCGCAACCGGGCCGCGGGCTACCTCAACTTCTTCCTCGGCCCGATGGCGATGATGTCGGCGTTCTTCTTCCTCACCCAGTTCCTGCAGGAGGTCGTCGGGTACTCGGCGCTGCGGACGGGGTTCGCGTTCCTGCCCCTGGCGACGGTGCTGTTCACCGCGTCCCGGCTGATGCCGCGCTGGCTGCCGACCTTCGGCCCCAAGCCGTTCGTGATCGCCGGCACGGTGCTGATGGTTCTCGGGCTGGCGTGGCTGACCCGGCTGTCGCCGTCGAGCGGCTACGTCACGGGGCTCCTCGGGCCGATGGTCGTGCTCGGCCTGGGCGGCGGGCTCGCGTTCACGCCGCTGACCGTGGTGATCATGTCGACGGTCCGGCCGGCCGACGCGGGCGCGGCGGGCGGCGTGCTGCAGACGATGCAGCAGGTGGGTGCCACCCTCGGGCTGGCGGTGCTGGTGACCGTGGCCGGCTCGGCGTCGCGGTCCACGGCCGAGACGGGCGGGTCGCCGGCGGACGTACTGGTCGACGGGATGAGCGCGGCGTTCACGATGTCGGCGGGGTTCGCCCTGCTCACCGTGGTGGTGGCGGCCAGCTTCCGCCGGCGACCGAGGGGATGATCGCCACCTCGGCGGCGCCGCGCAGGGGGGTCGCGGCGCCGCCGAGCTGGCGGCACTCCTCCCCGTCCACGAAGAAGTTCACGTACCGGCGCAGTCGCTTGCGCTCGTCGCGCAGCCGCCGTTCCAGGCCCGGGTACTCGGCGGCCAGCACGTCGAGCAGGTCGGCCAGCGTCGCCCCGTCCGCCACCTCGATGTCCACTGTGGACCGACCGCCGGCCCGCGGGCGGAGCGCGCCCGGCAGCACCACGGTGACCACTCAGACCACCACGGCCCGCACGCACAGCACGTCCGGCAGGTGCTCGACGACCGGGCGCCAGCTGTCGCCCTGGTCCCGGCTCGCGTACACCGCGCCGGACCGGGTGCCGAGGTAGACGCCGGCCGGGTCGGCCGAGTCGAGGCACATGGCGTCGCGCAGGACGCCGGTCCAGAAGTGCTCGGGCAGACCGTCGGTCAGCGCGTCCCAGGACTTGCCGGCGTCCTCGCTGCGGTACACCGCGCACCGGCCACCCGGCGTGAACCGCAGCTCGTCGGCGGTCAGCGGGAAGGTGTAGACCACGTCCGGCCGCCGCGGGTGCACCACCATCGGGAAGCCGAAGTCGGCCGGCAACCCGTCGGCGATGGACTGCCAGGTCGCGGCGCCGTCGTCGCTGCGGTACACGCCGTGGTGGTTCTGTGCGAAGAACCGCTCCGGGCGGTCGGGGTGCTGGGCGATCTTGTGCACGCACTGGCCGAACTCGGGGTACCGGTCGGGGCTGCGGTAGGCCTGGATGCCGCGGTTGCTCGCGTGCCAGGTCGTGCCGCCGTCCTCGGTGACATACACGCCGCCGGTGGACATCGCGACCGTCACCCGCCGGTCGTCGGTGGGGTGCGGCACGATCGAGTGCACGGCCATGCCGCCGAAACCCGGAGTCCACTTCGGACGGTGGGGGTGGTCCCACAGCCCGCGCACCAGCTCGTAGGTCTCGCCGCCGTCCGTCGACCGGAACACCGCCGACGGCTCGACGCCCGCGTAGACAACCTCCGGTGAGCTCTCCGGTCCCGGCGCGAGCTGCCACACCCGCGCGAGCGCGGCACCGGTGTCCGCCGGGAACGCGATCGGTGCGTGGTCCGGCTCGCGCCAGGTCGCGCCCAGGTCGTCGCTGTGGGCCACGCTCGGCCCGTAGTGCTCGCTGGTGACGCCGGCGAGCAGGCGCGGGGTGGCGCGGCGGGTGTCGAAGCCGAGCGCGTAGACGTCGGTCATCGGGTGGTGCGGGCCGGTGACGTCCCAGGCGACCCGGGCATCCGTGCTGGTGGCGAGCCACAGACCCTTGCGGGTTCCGATCGCGAGTACGACAGCCATGGCGAACCTCCCTCGGCTCGCCCAGGACGGTACTCCCGTCACCAGGACTCGGGAGGCTCCACGAACGCCTTGCCGAGGTCCCGGGTGAGCGCGAGCGCGCGGCGGGCCCAGCCGGCGGTCGCGCCGGCGAGGCCGCACGTCGGGGTCGGGACGGCGCGGCCGGCGAGCGTCTCGCGGGGGAAGCCGAGGCGGTCGACGAGGTCCAGCGCCGGGCGGGCCGCCCGCTCGAGGGTGAGCGGCGTGGCCGGAGCGGTGCTGGGGACGAGGCCGAGGAACAGGACGCAGCCGTCGTCGAAGACCTCGCCCAGCTCGTCGGTGAAGACGGCCGGGGTGCCCTCCAGGAGGGTGGCGTCCAGGGCGATCGCGTCCGCGCCCGCCGCACGGATCATCGTGACGGGTGGGCGGGGCGCGCAGCAGTGGACGACCACCGGCCGGTCGCTCGCCCGCCTGGCGGCGTCGACCAGGGCGGCGAGCCCGTCCCGCGCGTCCGGCTCGGCGACGGCCGCCACGGTGCCCAGCTTGGACGGCGTCGGGAGGACCCCGGCGAGCACCGAGGGCAGCGACGGCTCGTCGATCTGGACGACGACGTCCGCGCCGGTCCGCTTGCGCACCTCGGCGACGTGCCGGGCCAGGCCATCGGCGAGCGACTCGCCGAACTCGCGGAGTGCGCCCGGGTCGGTGAGCACCCGGTGGCCGCGCGGCAGCTCGACCTCGGAGGTGAGCGTCCACGGCCCCGCGACCTGCACCTTCACGAGCGACGGCCGGCCGGCCTGCTCGATGGCCTGCTCGAACGCGTCGAGGTCGCGGCGCAGCTGGTCGACGGCCCGCCGGTGGTCGGCGCCTGGCCGGGCGGTGACCCGGTAGCCCGAGGGCACGACCTCGACGGCGATGTCGACGAGGAGCCCGGCGGACCGCCCGACGAGATCGGTGCCGAGCCCGCGCCCCGGCAGCTCGGGAAGGTGCGGCAGGTCGGGCAGCTCCCCGAGGACCACGGCCGCCGCCTCGAGCGGGTCGGCGCCGGGCATCGAGCCGATGGCGGTCGCCGTCCCCGGCGGCCAAGGTGCGTTGGACACGTGCCAAGTGTGCTGCATGGGCACAGGTCTAGACCTGTTGACCCTGTGGTCTGAACCACTTACCGTGGTAACTCCCCGCACCCGATCGGTTTCTCGCGAAGGTGACCAATGATGCTCAGCTCGCGCAAGGCCGCCTCCACCATCTTCGTCGCGCTCGCCGCCACCGCGGTCCTCAGCACACCGTCCACAGCGGACGACAAGGCCGCTCCCGTTGCGGCGCCCTACATCGACGTCACCATGCCGTCGCCGTCCCTCGTGGACGTCGCGAACGCCACCGGGCACAAGGTGTTCACGCTCGCGTTCGCGCTGGCCGACTCGACCGGCTGCAACCCGTCGTGGGGCGGCACGATCCCGCTGAACGACTCGCGCATCATCGACGACATCCGCGCGCTGCAAGCGATGGGCGGCGAGGTCGTCGTCGCCACCGGTGGGGCGGCCGGGCCGTATCTCGAGTACACCTGCGGCAGCGCCGAAGCCCTCGCCGGGGCGTACCGGGAGATCCTTGACACCGTCGACACCAACCACCTGGACGTGGACGTCGAGGCGACGATCCCGCAGGACATGGTCAACCAGGCGCTCAAGCAGGTGCAGGACGAGCGCGGCACCGCGGTCAGCTACACGATGCGAGTCCTCGGCGACGACTACGGCATGGACCCGTACTCCGTCCAGGTGCTGCGGTCCGCGGCCGCGCACGGCGTCGACGTGCTCGTCAACCCGATGACCATGGAGTTCGGCACCAGCCGCCCGAGCTGGGGTGACGCGGTGATCGCCGCCGCGGAGAGCACGCTGCGGCAGATGCGGGAGATCTGGCCGAACGACCCGAACCTCACCAGCCGGCTCGGCGTCACGCCGATGATCGGCCGCAACTACAACGGCAAGGTCTTCGAGCTCGCGCACGCCCGTCAGCTGGTCGACTGGGCCCGAGCGAACCAGATCGGGCTGCTCGCGTTCTGGTCGGCGGGCCGGGACAACGGGTCGTGCCCGGGCGGCGGGGTCTCCCCCACCTGCTCGGGCATCTCCCAGGGCAGCTTCGAGTTCACCTCGATCTTCGGTCAGCTCTGACGCAGGCCCTCGATCTGCAGGACCGCGATCGCGGCGACCGCCACGGCGAGAACGAGCACCACGACGGTGCCGAGCGCCGTCAGGTCGCCGACGAGCGCCACCAGCACGCTGTCGAGCGCGGCGAGCAGGTTGACCGCGACCACGAACGTCGCGCCGCGCCGGTTGATCGTCGGGCGGGTGCCCAGGTGGAGAACGAAGGCGCCCCACCCGAGGAAGAACAGGCCGGTGCCGAGCAGCCAGCCGAAGCCGATGCCGAGCGGGCCGTCGAGCACGCCGGCGAGCGCCGTGAGCGCCACGCCCGAGGCGCCGGTGGCCACGCCGTCGGCGGTGAGGGCGAAGCGGAGCAGCCGGCCGGGGTGGGTCTCGGTGATCGTCATGAGGTCCTCCGTGGGAGTCGGGTTGAACGCCTCCGACGGTCGGCCCGCGGGCACTGCCAGCACCACACCAACCGCTGCCAACTACTGCCAGCACACCGTTACCGCAGGTCAGTTGCAGGCCGGCACGCAGCTCGGTGGCGACCACCCGAGCCGCGGCGGCCTGCCAGTTGTGCAGGGTGCGCTCCGGGACGTGGTCGGCGAACCACGCGAGCGCGCGCCGGGACACCGGGTCGAGCTCGGTGAGCTTCGTCCGCACGCTGTAGGGCCGGACGCCGACGACGTAGTAGAAGTAGAGCGCGTTGTAGTGCCGCCACTCCTCGCTCGTGCCGAACTCGCCGTCGCGGGGCTTGAGCCGGGTGATCGTGTCGAGCAGGAGCGCCTTCAGCTCGGTGGCCCGCTCCAGCGGCGCGTCGGCCCCGCCGCGGGTGGCGAGCCGCTCGCCGATCGCGGGCAGCGCGGTCAGCGGGCTGGTCACGAGCTTGCCGAGGTCGCCGTAGTGGGACAGGGCGCGGCGGGTGAGCCGGACGAACTCGGCCTCGGCGAGCCCGGCGAGCGCGATGGTCTCGTCGCGGCGGGGCAGGGCGTCGGCCACGTCGCGCAGCTCGGTTCGGGTGCGCCGCAGCGAAGGCGGCATGGCGAGCCGGTCGGCGGCGGTCTGGATGGGCCGGGCCAGCACCTGCACGGCGATCGCGGCCCCGACCACGCCGTACAGCAGCAGGGTGAGCGCCCGCCGGTCGCCGGTGAGGATGATCGCGAGCACGACCTGGCCGCCGAAAAGCACGGCGGTGGCGCCGGACACGAGCAGCGAGTGGAACATGTCGCGGCGCAGCGTCTCGCCCTCGGCGAAGCTGTCGAAGACCGCGATGACCACACCGAGCGCGACGAGGTCGACACCGATCGCGGCGAGCCACAGCGGCCGGGGCTGCGCGTCGAGGCCGACGAGCAGCAGCCCTGCGGCGAGCCCGAGCATGAGCGAGGCGACGAGGAGCTGCCGGGTGCCGCGGACGTACAGCGAGACCGTCCAGCACAGCGGCAGGAGCACGACCGCCGCGAGCACCGGCTCGCCGAGGTAGCCGGCCACCGCGGCGACGGCGACGGACGCGGGCAGCGCGCCACGCACCCACCACCGGTCGCTCCGCCCCGGCAGCAGCCGCAGCAGCACGCCGGTCCACAGCACGGCGGGCAGGCTCAGGAGGACGGTGTGCAGGGCGGCGAGCACGTCGCCGAAGGGGCGCAGCTCGTCGACCGCGAGGGCGAGGCCGTAGCTCAGCAGGCCCGCGCCGGCGCGGCGCAACGTCGGCTTGGCCGGGTCGCGCGCGAGCAGGTAGAGGCCGAGCCACCACGCGGCCCCGAACGCGAGCACCGCCGGCACCGACCACCTCCTCGTTGGGATTGACGGGTAGCTCAGGATGGCACGCATGACGACGTCCACCATCCTGCCGACGCCCGCCGACGTCGGCCGGGCCGCCGAGCGCATCGCGGTGCACATCCGGCGCACTCCGGTACTGCGCGCGCGGATCGACGGTCTCCCGGTCGTGCTCAAGCTGGAGAACCTGCAGCTGACCGGCTCGTTCAAGCTGCGTGGCGCGCTCAGCGCGCTGGGCGGCGGCGAGCGACCCGAGCATGTGGTCACCGCGTCCGGCGGCAACCACGGCCTGGCCGTCGCGACCGCCGCGGCCCTGCTGCGGCTGCCGGCGACGGTCTACACGCCGGAGTCGGTGCCGCTCGCGAAGGCGCGCCGCATCGAGGCGACCGGGGCCACGCTGATCCGGCACGGCGCGACCTACGCGGAGGCGGCGGCCGAGGCGATGTCGGCGGCGTCGGCGTCGGCGGCGGCGTCGGTCGAGGCGGGTGCCCGGTACGTGCCGGCGTACAACGACCCGCTGGTGATAGCCGGCCAGGGCACGTGTGCCGCCGAGGCGGTCGCGGACGCGCCGGACGTGGACAACCTGGTGGTGGCGGTCGGCGGCGGCGGACTCGCGGCCGGCACGGTGCTCGGGGCCGGTGGCCGGCCGGTGACCGCGGTGGAGCCCGAGCACTGCCAGGCGCTGCACGACGCGCTGGCCGCCGGGCGGCCGGTGGACTCGGCGGTGCGCTCGGTGGCGTCCTCGGCGCTGGGCGCGACCCGGATCGGGGACAAGCCGTTCGAGATCCTGCGCGCCGGCCCGGTGCGGTCGGTGCTCGTGAGCGACGCGGAGATCATCGAGGCGCGGAACCGGCTGTGGGAGGAGTTCCGGCTCGCCGTCGAACCGGCCGGCGCGGTGCCGTTCGCCGCGTGGTTGGCCGGTCGCGTGCCGGGTGACCTGCCGTGCCTGGTGATCTGCGGGGCCAACGCGGACTGGGTTCCCGCGTGACCACTCGTTGGCCACGTCGGTGTGCCTGCTCGACGGCGAGGTCGCGTTCCGCGTTCCGGCTCGGTCGCCGACAGTGGCGCGCACGCCCTGCTCGACCCCTCCGGCGGGGTCCGGGTGAGCGTCCCGCCCGCACACCTGCTGGGCTCGCCGTTCCTCGGTGATCCGGCCCCGCTCGGCTCCCGGCGATGGGTTCGAGCCGGGGCGGGTAGCGGCGCCCGCGGGTCTGCGGGGCCTGATTCCCGAACGGCGCGGGCTGGGTGTGCTCGCCAGGATGGCCGAGGCGTGAAGGTCCTCGTCACCTCGGTGGCCGGGGAACGTGACGGTCTGAGAGGCGTCCGAGTTCCGGGGTCATCGGTCCCAGGCGGGCGAGGCGGCGGGACATGGTCATGATCTACCGGGAGCTCATCCACCTCCCGACGCCACACGCCGATCCTCACCGAGGTTCGCAGACGCCCGCTGAGCTTGAGTTTTACGGTGTTTGCTCGGTCCCGCTTGTGGTTGTTGTGTCCGTTGTGATGTTTTGCCGGGGTCGTGTCGGAGGGCGCGGTGGGTGTTGTGTGAACCCGCCGGACGGCCTGGTCCCGGTCTGGCCCCTCGATGATCGGTAGGTCACCGTCGTGGTCGGCCCAGGTGCCGCGGTGGGTCAGCCTGGGATGCAGCCGATCCCACGACCAGGCCCGCGCGGCGCCGTATCCGGTGGTCTGGGTGGTTGTGGCGTGAGCAGCCTCGGGCCAGGTCCGGGAGTCTGTGAACCTGAGCTCGGCCCCATGACGCGCGCCGCGCCCGACAGCTCTCGCGCGCCGTGGCGCCGCGGGGAAGGCCAGCACCCGATCCGATCGCACCCGTACCAGC
>NZ_WHTD01000148.1 GCF_009379765.1 Actinophytocola sp.
CAGCAGCCCGGTTACCAGCAGCAGCCCGGTTACCAGCAGCAGCCCGGTTACCAGCAGCAGCCCGGCTACCAGACCGGCCCGCAGCCCGTGCAGCAGCCCGGCTACCAGCCGACCCCGGCCTACGGCCAGCCGAACTACGGCGGCCTCGGCGCGCCGGGCCCGAAGAAGAGCCGCAAGGGCCCGGTCATCGGCGCGATCGCCGCGGTGCTCGTCGTCGCCGTCGGGGTCGCCGCCACGATCTTCGTGCTCAACCGCAGCAGCGAGGACAAGGCCGGCAAGGCCAACCCCACCGAGGCCGCGACCAACCTCGTCAACAGCCTCAGCCAGGGTGACGTGCTCGGCGTGCTCGAGAGCCTCACGCCGGCCGAGTCCGCGCTGATGGTCGACTTCAACGCCAAGTCGACCGAGCGGCTCAAGGAGCTCGATGTCTACAAGAAGGACGCGGACCCGAACAAGCTGCACGGCGCGTCGGTCGAGGCCAAGAACCTCAAGTACGACGAGAAGGGCGCGGAGAAGGTCAACGACCACCTGACCATCACCAAGCTCGTCGGCGGCACCGTGTCGGTGCACGCCGACGTCTCCGAACTGCCGCTCACCGAGGAGTTCATGCAGGCGGCGTTCCCCGACGGGGTCAACTCCGAGCCCACCGACGAGCAGGTGAACATCGCCGAGATCGTCGAGGAGACCGGCGAGCCGATCCGCATCGCCACGGTGAACGTCGACGGCAAGTGGTACCCGAGCCTCTTCTACACCGTCGCCGACTACGCCCTGCAGGACGCGGACAAGGAGTGGCCGAGCTCCCGGATCGCCGACAACGGCGCGGACAACGCCGAGAACGCGGTCAAGGACATGGTCCAGGCCGCGATCAACAGCGACGTCGAGCGGGTCATCGAGCTGCTGCCGCCGGACGAGATGGGCGCGCTGCACGACGCGGGCCCGGTGCTGCTGGAGGAGATGAGCACCCCGCCCGCCAGCGGCGTCGAGGTCACCAAGCTCGAGACCGACACCACCGACGCGGAGTCCGGCGGCGTGAAGGTCATGCTGAAGGAGATCGAGGTCAAGGTCGAGGGCGAGACCTACCGCGTGGCCAAGGACGGCGACTGCTATCTGGCCGAGGGTGAGGGCGAGACCCAGCAGCTGTGTGCCGGGGACTTCGCGGCCGAGATGGGTGGCAGCAGCATGTCGCCCGAGCTCCAGCAGGCACTCACGAACCTCGCGTCCGGCCTGATGAAGAACACCGGCGTGGTGGCCACCGAGTTCGACGGCAAGTGGTACGTGAGCCCGCTGCGCACCTACACCGAGCTGGGTCTGTCCGCGATCAGCGACCTGACCCCCGAGGACGTCCTGGCCCTGGTGCAGATGAGCTGACGTTTCACCCGATCCGGTGGCCCGGCTCCCTTCTGGGGGCCGGGCCACCGGCGTCTCAGCCCTCCAGGAACTCGAGGCGGTTGCCGACCGGGTCGTCGGTGTGGAAGCGGCGGCGGCCGGGGATCTCCGCGGGATCCGCCCAGCGGACCGGGTGGCCGGCCTGCCCGACGGCGGCCGCGGTGGCGTCCACGTCCACCACGAACGCGGGGTGTGCCTTGCGCGCCGGCTGGAAACCGTCCTCGACGCCGACATGCAGCTCGGCGTCCGGACCGCCGCGGCCCGGGACCTGGAACCAGCAGCCGCCGCGCTTGGCCAGCAATGGCGGCTTCACCAGCTCGGTCCAGCCGAGCACGCCCGTGTAGAACGCGCGAAGCCGATCTTCGCTGCCCACCGGAGCGGCGATCTGAACGTGGTGCAGCATGGTGGCGGCCCTCCTTGGCTTCGAATACAGGACAAGCGTACTGTTTGAGCCGAGAGGTCGTTCCCGAACACACCACAGGCCAGATGGAGTTGGACGTGACCGCACCAGCCAGCAAGGACAGCTTCGGCGCCCGCCACACGCTTTCCGTCGGCAACTCCTCGCACGAGGTGTTCCGGCTCGACGCCGTCAGCGGCGCGGAACGCCTGCCGTACAGCCTGAAGATCCTGCTGGAGAACCTGCTGCGCACCGAGGACGGCGCCAACACCACCGAGGACCACGTCCGGGCGCTGGCCGGGTGGGACCCGAACGCCGAGCCGTCGACGGAGATCCAGTTCACCCCGGGCCGGGTGGTGATGCAGGACTTCACCGGCGTGCCGTGCGTCGTCGACCTCGCCACCATGCGCGAGGCGGTGACCGAGCTCGGCGGCGACGTGTCCAAGGTCAACCCGCTCGCCCCGGCCGAGCTGGTGATCGACCACTCGGTGATCGCGGACATCTTCGGCCGGCCGGACGCGTTCGAGCGCAACGTCGACCTCGAGTACCAGCGCAACAAGGAGCGCTACCAGTTCCTGCGGTGGGGCCAGAGCGCGTTCGACGAGTTCAAGGTGGTGCCGCCGGGCACCGGCATCGTGCACCAGGTCAACATCGAGCACCTGGCGCGGGTCGTGATGACCAGGGGCGGCCAGGCCTACCCGGACACGCTGGTCGGCACCGACAGCCACACCACGATGGTCAACGGCCTGGGCGTGCTGGGCTGGGGTGTCGGCGGGATCGAGGCCGAGGCCGCGATGCTCGGCCAGCCCGTGTCGATGCTGATCCCGCGGGTGGTGGGCTTCAAGCTGAACGGCGAGCTGCCGGCCGGCGCCACCGCCACCGACCTGGTGCTGACGATCACCGAGATGCTGCGCAAGCACGGCGTGGTCGGCAAGTTCGTCGAGTTCTACGGCGCCGGCGTGTCGGCGGTGCCGCTCGCGAATCGGGCCACGATCGGCAACATGAGCCCGGAGTTCGGCTCGACCTGCGCGATCTTCCCGGTCGACGGCGAGACCATCGACTACCTCAAGTTCACCGGCCGGTCCGCCGAGCAGGTCGCGCTCGTCGAGGCGTACGCCAAGGAGCAGGGCCTGTGGCACGACCCGGCCGTGGCGCCGGTCTACTCCGAGACGCTCGAGCTCGACCTGTCCACCGTGGTCCCGTCGATCGCCGGTCCGAAGCGCCCGCAGGACCGGATCGCGCTGTCCGACGCGAAGCAGGCGTTCCGCGGCGTCCTGGGCAACTACGTCTCCGGCGCCGAGCCCGCCGCCCGCAGCGAGTCCACTGTGGACGAGGCGTCGGACGAGTCTTTCCCGGCCAGCGACTCGCCGGCATACGGCCACCACGAGAACGGCGCAGGCAAGCCGTTCGACTACCACTCGGCCGCGGAGGGCGCGGAGGGCCGGGCGAGCAGCCCGACGCGGGTCACCCTCGACGGCGCGACGTTCGAGATCGACCACGGCGCGGTCGCCATCGCCGCGATCACCTCGTGCACCAACACGTCCAACCCGTCGGTGATGATCGGCGCCGCGCTGCTGGCCAAGAAGGCCGTCGAGCGCGGCCTGTCCCGCAAGCCGTGGGTGAAGACCACGCTGGCGCCCGGGTCCAAGGTGGTCATGGACTACTACGAGCGCGCGGGGCTGCTGCCGTACCTGGAGAAGCTGGGCTTCCACCTGGTCGGCTACGGCTGCACCACGTGCATCGGCAACTCGGGCCCGCTGCAGGAGGAGATCACCGCCGGGGTGAACGAGGCCGACCTCGCGGTCGTGTCGGTGCTGTCCGGCAACCGCAACTTCGAGGGCCGGATCAACCCGGACATCAAGATGAACTACCTGGCGTCGCCGCCGCTGGTGGTCGCGTACGCGCTCGTGGGGTCGATGGACAAGGACATCACCACCGAGCCGCTGGGCACCGGGACCGACGGTGCGCCGGTGTACCTGGCCGACATCTGGCCGTCGCCCCAGGAGATCCAGGACGTGGTGGCCTCGGCGATCTCCTCGGAGATGTTCTCCACCGACTACGCGGACGTCTTCGCCGGCGACGAGCGCTGGCAGTCACTGCCCACGCCGACCGGTGACACGTTCGAGTGGGCCGCGGACTCCACCTACGTTCGCAAGCCTCCGTACTTCGACGGCATGGGCGCGGACCCGTCGCCGGTCGAGGACGTCTCGGGCGCGCGGGTGCTGGCGATGCTGGGCGACTCGGTGACCACCGACCACATCTCGCCGGCCGGGGCCATCAAGCAGGACTCCCCCGCCGGCAGGTACCTCACCGAGCACGGCGTCGACCGGCGCGACTTCAACTCCTACGGGTCCCGGCGCGGGAACCACGAGGTGATGATCCGCGGCACCTTCGCCAACATCCGGCTGCGCAACCTGCTGCTCGACGGCAACGGAGCCGGCGTCCAGGGCGGCTTCACCCGGAACTTTCTTGAGGACGGTGCGCAGACCACGATTTACGACGCCTCGGTCGCGTACGCGGAGGCCGGGGTGCCGTTGGTGGTGCTGGCCGGCAAGGAGTACGGGTCGGGCTCGTCGCGCGACTGGGCCGCGAAGGGCACCTCCCTTCTCGGGGTGCAGGTGGTGGTCGCCGAGTCGTTCGAGCGGATCCACCGGTCGAACCTGATCGGCATGGGCGTGCTGCCGCTGCAGTTCCCGTCGGGCGAGACGGCGGAGTCGCTCGGCCTGGACGGCACCGAGACCTACGACTTCTCGGGCATCACCGCCCTCAACGACGGCGGCACCCCCCGTACGGTCGCCGTGCGGGCCACCCGCGCGGACGGCTCCACTGTGGACTTCGCTGCGGTGGTCCGCATCGACACCCCCGGCGAGGCCGACTACTACCGCAACGGCGGCATCATGCAGTACGTGCTGCGCAAGATGATCCAGAAGTAGCCCCGCGAGGCCCAACCCGTGTCGTCCCGTGACGTCGCCATGTCGTCCCGTCACGCAGGTGAACCGACCCCCCACGTCGATGTACCGACCCGCCACGCAGCCGAGTCGCCCCGTCACGTCGGTGAACCGACCCCCCACGTCGGTGAGCCGGCCGCGGGCGGCACACCGAACCCGGACCGGACGAGCCCCCTGCCCGCGCCATCGCCCCGGGACGACACGGCCACGCCACCAGACGACACAGCCACGCCACCAGACGACACAGCCACGCCACCAGACGACACAGCCACGCCACGGGACGACACGACGACGCCACCCGGACGACACAGCCACGCCACGGGACGACACGGCCACGTGGGCGGGCGACACGGCTACGGTAGGGGGTGCACGGGGCTATCGCGGCACTGCTTGTGAGAGCGACACGCCGAAGCGGGACTCTCCGTCGGTCCACCAATGCTTGAGGTCGAAGCCCGCGTCCGCCAGCTCCGCGGTCACGCGCTCATCGCGGAACTTCGCCGACACCTCGGTCCGCATCTCCTCGCCCTCGACGAAGGACACAGTCAGACCGACCACCGGGACGTGGACCTCCATCGGCCTCGTCGCGCGTAGCCGCATCTCGATCCACTCCTCCTCGTGGTCCCACAGGGCGACATGGTCGAAGGCCGCCGGATCGAAGTCGGCGGACAGCTCGCGGTTCAGCACGTGCAGCACGTTCCGGTTGAACTCCGCCGTGACGCCGGCCGCGTCGTCGTAGGCCTGGACCAGCACCGACGGGTCCTTCACCAGGTCGGTGCCCAGCAGCAGCCACTCCCCCTCGTCCAGGACGTCGCGTACGCCGGACAGGAACTTGGCCCGCTCGGCCGGCACCAGGTTCCCGATCGTGCCGCCCAGGAACGCGACCAGCCTGCCCGGCGAACCCGGCAGCAGCGCCAGGTGCTGGGTGAAGTCACCCACCACCCCGTGCACGGACACCGGGTCGTAGGCCGCGCCGAGGACCGCCGCCGCGTCGCGCAACGCCGACTCGGACACGTCCAGCGTGACGATCTCCCGCAGGGAACCGTGGTGGCGCAACGCGTTCAGCAGCAACCTCGTCTTCTCCGACGAGCCAGAGCCCAGCTCGACCAGCGTCGTCGCGTCGGTCACCGACGCGATCTCCGCCGATCGGGCCGCCAGGATCTCGCGCTCCGCCCGGGTCGGATAGTACTCCGGCAGCCGGGTGATCCGCTCGAACAGCTCACTGCCCCGCGCGTCGTAGAACCACTTGGGCGGCAACGACTTCGGGGTCGCCGTCAACCCCGTACGGGCATCCGAACGCAGGCCCCGGACGATGTCGTCCGGGGTCAGGTGCACCGTCAGATCGACCTCACTCATCGCGCTCCGATCTTCGTAATGTCCACAGTGGATGGGGTGGCGACGACCAGGTGCCGGTCCGGCACCTCCCGCCACGCCGGGTCGTCGTCGTAGGGCTCGGAAGCCACGACGACCGCCGAGGAGCCGGCACGCACCCACAGGGAATGAGTCCAACAGGAACCGACGATCACCGTGCCGTCGGTCAACAACAGGTTCAGCCGCGACCCGGGCGCGGCCGCCTCCACCGCCGTGACGAGGGAGGCGACCGCGGCCGCGGGCTCGTCCCCCGCGGCCAGCCGATCCCGTAACAACGCCCACAGCAACGCCGCGTCGGTCGGCGCGTCCATCGTCAGCAGGGCCTCCACAGGGAGCGTCGACGCCAGCGAGGCGACGGACGACGGCCAGCCGCGGACCACGCCGTTGTGGCTGAACAGCCAGCGATCCCAGGCGAACGGGGCGGACGCGGTCTCCACCACCGGCATGCCGACGGTGGCCGACCGGACCGCGGCCAGCACCGCGCCGGAGGAGATCTCCGACGCGAGCCGCGGCAACGCCGTGTCCGTCCACAGTGGAACGGCCCGGCGCACGAGCGCGGGCTCGGGCGAGGACCCGGTGTACCAGCCGATGCCGAAGCCGTCGGCGTTCACTGTGCCCCCGCCACGCATGTCCTTGGGCGCCCACGACTGCCGCAGCAGTGAGTGCTCAGGCGTGAGCAACAGCTCGGCCAGCCGGATCGGCCGGCCGAGATAGGCGATGTGCCGGCACATCCCTAGGCGAGCTCCTGGTCCAGCTCAGCGGGAGCTGCCGAGCGGGCACACCGGAAGCCGGCGAAGATCTGCCGCCGGATCGGGTGGTCCCAGTTGCGGAACGTGGCCCGGCAGGCCGCCAGGTCCGTGCCGAACGAACCGCCGCGCAGCATCTTGTAGTCGCCGCCGAAGAACACCTCCGAGTATTCCCGGTACGGGAACGCGCGGAACCCGGGATAGCCGTGGAAGTCGGAGTCGAGCCACTCCCACACGTCGCCCACCAGCTGGTGCACCCCGCTGGATGACACACCCGCCGGGTACGCGCCGACCGGCGCGGGCGACAGGTGCCGCTGGCCCAGGTTGGCGTGCTCGGGACCGGGATCCTCGTCGCCCCACGGGAACCGGCGCGAGCGACCGGTCGCCGGGTCGAAGCGGGCCGCCTTCTCCCACTCCGCCTCGGTGGGCAGCCGCCTGCCGGCCCACGCCGCGTACGCCCGCGCCTCGTGGAAGCACACGTGCAC
This sequence comes from Actinophytocola sp., assembly GCF_009379765.1. Taxonomy (GTDB): domain Bacteria; phylum Actinomycetota; class Actinomycetes; order Mycobacteriales; family Pseudonocardiaceae; genus Actinophytocola. The sequence continues at coordinate 7,331 of NZ_WHTD01000148.1, forward strand.
CACCGGCTCGTCCGGCGGGATGGGCTCGACCACCCCGAACTTGTCACGCAGCCACCGGTCGCCGTCCCGGACCCAGAACCGCGGCGCGGTGAGGTCGGCCTTGACCCGGTGGGCCCAGCCGTCGGCACTCCACCAGCGCTCGTCGTCGTAGCCGCCCGCGGCGATGAACTCCGCGTACGCCCCGTTGGTGACCGGCGCCGTGTCGATGAAGTAGGCGTCGACGTGGACCTCGTGCGACGGGCGCTCGTTGTCCAGCGCCCAGGGGTCGACGTCCGTGCCCATGGTGAACGTGCCCGCGGGCACCAGCACCTCCGGCGCGGGCAGCGGCCGGCCGGGGGGTGGCGGCGGCGCGTGCAGCACCGGCGCCCCCGACCGCAGCTGGTGGGTGGCCAGCATGGTCTCGTCGTGCTGCTGCTCGTGCTGCACGATCATGCCGAACGCGAACCCGTCGGTGACCAGCCGGCGACCCGCCAGCGGGGTGGTGTCGAGGATGTCGAGGACCTTCTCGCGCACCTCGCGGACGTAGGCCCGCGCCTCCGCCGGGTCGAGCAGCGGCAGCGTGGGGCGGTCGGCCCTCGGGTGCTGGAAGGCGTCGTAGATGTCGTCGATGTCGTGCCGGACCGGCTCCCGCGCACCCACGTCGCGCACCAGCCACAGCTCCTCCTGGTTGCCGATGTGGGCGAGGTCCCACACCAGCGGCGACATGAGCTTGGAGTGCTGGCGCACCAGGTCGTCGTCGTCCACCGCGTCGGTGAGCGCGACGCTGCGGTCCCTGGCCCGTTGCAGCTGCGCCGCGACGTGCGAGCGCAGTGCCTCGGTGCCGAGATCGGCCATGGTCATGACGTGCTCCTCTGCGGTAGTCGGTCCAGATCGGCGACGATGGCCTCGGTCAGGTCGTGACCGAGGCCCATCCCGGGCAGGGCGCGAGCGCCCAGGTCGAGCATCGCGCCGGCCGCTGTGGCGAGCGCGCGGTCGGCCAGTCCGTCCCTGGCCGCGGGTAGCCACCGGTCACCGACCGGCAGGCAGGCGTCGAGCACGGCGTCGACCGTGCGCGGCGAGGACAGCAGCGCGGCGAGCAGCGCGACCGGGGTGACCCAGCCGTCGCCGCACTGCGCGTCGAGGTAGCGCACCTCGAGGTACCCGTGCGGGCGCACGGGCGGGAACATCGTGGTGATGTGGTAGTCGAGGTCGTCGGTGGTCGGCGGCCGGTACCGGTCGCCGGTGAGCCAGTCGGCGAAGCTCATCCCGTCCGGCGTGACCCACCGGTCGCCCGGGTGGTCGCCGTCACCGCGCACGCACAGCACCGGCGTGTCCAGCACCCGGCGGGCCCAGTCGGTGGCCGGGTCCGCCACGATGCGCGACGGTGCGCTGCGCGGCGGGTCGGTGCCGAGGACGGCCCGCATCCGGGCCGACGCCCATCCGGTGGCGCGGCCGTCGAGGGTGGGTGAGTTGGCGAACGCCGCGACCAGCACCGGCCCGAGCGCGCTCACCGCGGCCCACCGGGCGGGCAGGTGCTCGGGCTCGCCCACATCGAGGCATACCTGCAGGCCCGCGGTGGCGCACATCATCGTGAGCCCGTGCGGACCGATCGGCTCGAACACTTGCTCCATCGCCGCGTAGCGCGGCGTCTCGAGCAGGCGTTTGGGGGGTCGGTGCTGGTCCGTGGCCGCGTCGCCGAGGACGAAGCCTGCGCCGGCGAGCAGTTCGCCGAGGAAACCGAGGTCGGTGGTGACGGCGCCGAACAGCTCGGTCAGCGAGGACTGGGGAAGGGCGGATATCTCGACCTGGCCGCCGGGCTCGAGGGTGAGCGGCGAACCGGCCGGAAGGGGTAGCTGAGGACTTTCCTTGTTGAGCGTGCGGGGCGCGTAGGGCCCCAGCGCGGCGGTGAGTCGCGCGGCGTCGATCGGCCGCCGGGGATCGTCGGCGTAATGGACGATCCACTCCAGCTCGACGCCGGTGAGCCTTGGTGGTCCGTGCTTGAAGCAGACCGAGGCGACGTAGGCCTCGGCCTCCACGCGGTCGTGCAGCCGGCGTCGTGCCGACTCCATGATCCGCGGGTTACCTGGTGGTTTGGACAAAGCGGTCACGTCTGGACCCTCCGTTTCGAGGTCGAAATCGACGCTACACGCGACCACCGACACTCACGTGAACAGCGAGCGGCGGCCGGCGGGCCGGACCACAGTACGTACGTACGGATTGCATCCGATCCCGGCTCCTGCCACGATCATCCGATGCCACGGGTCAGCCAGGACCACCTCGAAGCGCGCCGGCACCAGATCCTCGACGGCGCGCGTGTGTGCTTCGCCCGCTACGGCTACGAGGGCGCCACCGTCCGCCGCCTGGAGGAGGCCACGGGTCTGTCCCGCGGCGCGATCTTCCACCACTTCCGGGACAAGGAGTCGCTGTTCCTGGCCCTCGCCGAGGACGACGCGCACCGGATGGCCGAAGTGGTGGCCCGCGAGGGACTCGTCCAGGTCATGCGCGACCTTCTGTCCACAAAGGACGGCGCGGACTGGCTGGGCAGCCGGCTGGAGCTGTCCCGCCGGCTGCGCACGGACCCGGAGTTCCGCGCCCGCTGGGCGGAGCGGTCCGAGCGGCTGACCATCGCGACCCGGCAACGCCTCGAGCGCCAGCGCGAGGCCGGCAACCTGCGCGACGACATCGACGTGAACGTGCTCACGTCCTACCTCGAGCTGGTGCTGGAAGGCCTGGTGTCGCACCTGGCCATGGGTCTTCCGGCGGACGACATGGAGCCGGTGCTGGACCTCGTCGAGTCGTCGGTGCGGCGCGCGAGCCCGAAACCTTAGGCGTTCGTACCGCCATCGACCGTGAACACCGCGCCGGTGATGTTCCGGCCGGTGTCCGCCGCGAGGAACCGGACCATCGCGGCCAGGTCGTCGACCGAGGCGAACCGGCCGAGCGCGGACAGGGCGCGCTGCGGGCCGGCGTGGTCGCCGTCGGCCGGGTTCATCTCGGTGTCGGTGGACCCCGGCTGCACGAGGTTCACGGTGATCCCACGCGGCCCCAGCTCGCGGCCGAGTGCCCTGGTGAAGCCGTTCAGCGCGGCCTTGCTCATCGTGTACAGCGCGATGCCGCCGAAGGCCGCGCGCTCGGCCAGGTTGCTGCCGACGCTGATGATCCGCCCGCCGTCGCGGAAGTGGGCCACGGCGGCCTGCGCCGCCAGGAAGGCCGCCCGCGCGTGAATGTCGAGTGCGCGGTCGACCTCGGCCAGCGTCACCTCCTCGAACGGCCCGGCGGGAAAGATCCCGGCGTTGTTCACCAGGATGTCCAGCCGGCCCAACCCGGCCGCGGCGCGATCGACGGCGCCGACCACCGCGGCGGCGTCCGCGCTGTCCGCGGCGATCGCCAGGCCCCGCCGGCCGGTGGCCTCGACCTCGTCGACGACCGACCGGGCACGGTCCCCCGCCTGCTCGTAGGTGAGCACCACGTCGGCACCCGCGCGCGCCATGTCCTTGGCGATCGCGGCGCCTATCCCCCGGCTGCCCCCGGTCACCAGCGCCACCCGCCCGGCCAGCTCCATCGTCGTCCCTCATTTCTGTAGTGATCGATACATAAATAGCTGACCAGGCGGGCGTGGGCGGTGTCAAGGGGTATCTTTAGTGTTCGTTACAGAAAGGACGTGACGATGACGGAGCGCGGACGCCCGCGCGCCTTCGACCGCGCCGAGGCCTTGCGCCGGGCGATGGAGGTGTTCTGGGAGCACGGCTACGAGGGCACGTCCGTGACCGACCTGACGACCACGATGGGCATCAGCTCGCCGAGCCTCTACGCGGCGTTCGAGTGCAAGGAGGCGCTGTTCCGCGAGGCGATCGAGCTCTACGGCACGCTCCAGGGCGGCGTCACCGCCAGGGCGCTGCGCGAGGAGCCGACCGCGCGCGCCTCGATCGAGGCGATGCTTCGGGACAACGCGGCCGCGTACACCACCGAGGACACGCCGCACGGCTGCATGGTCGTGCTCGCCGGCACCACCTACACCACCAAGAGCGAGACCGTCCGCGACTTCCTCGGCGAGTGCCGGTCCGGGACCCAGGCCGACATCCGCGCCCGCATCCGGCGCGGCGTCGACGACGGCGAGCTGCCCGAGGGCGTCGAGCCGGCGGCGGTCGCCGAGTTCTACGCGGCGGTGCTCTACGGCATGTCCGTGCGGGCCCGGGACGGCGCGAGCCGGGCCGAGCTGGCCAAGGTGGTCGACGGCGCCATGGCGGCGTGGGCCCCGCTCACCGGCACCTGACGCCGAAACCGTGCGGGCGGCCCCGGCGCGACGCATGCTGGAGGCATGGATCTTCTCGACGCGCACGGCCACGCCATGGACGTCTTCGACCGGGCCATGCACAAGGTCGGCTTAGTGTCGCGTGACCCTGAAACCTTTACGCCGCTGCGGCCAACAGCGGCCCCTGTCTGTGTTACGGCGTTGGAGAAAAGCCCAAGTACACCCAGTACGAGCGACTTTCCTCCGCCTTGCCAGGAACCACGTGGATCCACAGCGGACGCAAAGGAACAGGATCACGCGACACCAGGCGACTGGGACTCCCCGACCCCGTGCACCGAATGGTCCGTGCGGGACCTCGTGAACCACCTGGTCAACGAGCAGCTGTGGGTACCGGACCTGCTGGCCGGCAAGACCGTCGCCGACGTCGGCGACAAGTTCGACGGCGACCTGCTCGAGGACGACCCGCTGCGCGCGTGGACCGAGTCGTCCCAGGCCGCCCGGGCCGCGTGGCTGCGGCCCGGCTCGCTGGTGACGATCGTGCACCTGAGCTTCGGCGACACCGACGGCGCAGAGTACTGCTGGCAGATGACCACCGACCTGGCCGTGCACGGCTGGGACCTCGCGACCGCGGTCGGCGCCGACGCCGGCCTGGGCGACGAGCTCGCCACCGCCGTGCTGGACCACGTCGCGCCGCAGGTCGCCGCCTGGCAGGGCACGTCGTGGTTCGCCGACCCGGTGCCGGTGCCCGACGACGCCGCGCCGCAGGCACGTCTGGTCGCGCTGCTGGGCCGAGCGCCCTGACCTCTACACTGGACCCCGTCTGCACAGCCTTTGATCTGCGAGGAGTGACCCGTCAGTGCGCGGCGGCCGTAGTACCGGGCCGGGCGACGAACCCGGCTGCCATACCGATCCGGTCATCCCGCGCGGTGATGCGCGATGATCGGTCTGCTCCTCAACGTCCTCGGTGTCCTCGCGGTCATCGCGCTGACCTTCGGCACGGCCGTGTTCGTCGCTGCCGAGTTCTCCCTCACCGCGCTCGAGCGCAGCCAGGTCGACAGCCACCTCCGCCAGGTCGGCGACGCCCGCGCCCAGCGGGTGCACCACGCGCACCGGACGCTGTCCTTCCAGCTCTCCGGCGCCCAGGTCGGCATCACGATCACCACGCTGACCATGGGCTACATCGCCGAGCCGATCATCGCCGGCTGGATCGACCCGATCCTCGACGCGTTCGCGCTGCCGGAGTCCGCGGCGCACCCGATCGCGCTCGGCGTCGCGCTGCTGCTCGCCAACGTGATCTCCATGCTGTTCGGCGAGCTCGTGCCGAAGAACCTCGCCATCGCCCGGCCGCTGGCCACCGCGCGCGCGGTCGCCGGCACCCAGACCAGGTTCTCCTCGGCGCTGCGCTGGTTCATCAACCTGCTCAACGCATGGGCGAACTGGCTGGTCCGGCGCCTGGGCGTGGAGCCGGCCGACGAGCTCGCGTCGGCGCGCTCGCCGCAGGAGCTCGGCTCGCTGGTCCGCACCAGCGCCGAGCACGGCACGCTCGACCAGGGCACGGCGGCGCTGCTGAACCGGTCGCTGCGGTTCGGCGAGCGCACCGCGGAGGAGCTGATGACCCCGCGGGTGCAGGTCGAGTCGCTGCCCACCGACGCGACCGTCCTCGACCTCATCGAGCTGACCCGGCGCACCGGCTTCTCCCGCTTCCCGGTGCGCGAGGGCGACCTCGACGACGTGCGTGGCGTGGTGCACGTGAAGCAGGCGTTCAACGTCCCGGCCGCGCGGCGGGGGACGATCCTGGTGAGCAGTCTGATGCGCCCGGCGCAGACCGTGCCGGAGAGCCTCGACGGCGACACCCTGCTCGACCGGCTGCGCAGCTCCGGGCTGCAGCTCGCGGTGGTCGTCGACGAGTACGGCGGCACGGCGGGCCTGGTCACGCTGGAGGACCTGGTCGAGGAGATCGTCGGCGACGTGCGCGACGAGCACGACCGTGGGGAGATCAACTCCGTGCGCCCGCTGGGCCGGGACAGCTGGATGGTGTCCGGCCTGCTGCGTGACGACGAGCTGGCCGACGCGACCGGGTTCCGGATGCCCGACGGCGACTACGAGACCCTCGCCGGCCTGGTGCTCTCCCGGCTCGGCCGGATCCCGGAGGTCAACGACGAGGTGCGGGTCGACGGCTGGCGGATCACCGTGATGCGGATGGACCGGCACCGGGTCGCGGAGCTGCGGGTGGCCAAGATCCCCGTCGAGGTCCGGACGGAGGTGGCGTCCCGATGACCGGTGGTGTCGCCATCCTGGTCGCGGCGTTCCTGCTGGCCGCCAACGCGTTCTTCGTCGGCGCCGAGTTCGCGCTGGTCAGCGCCCGGCGCGACCGGCTGGAGGCGATGGCCGAGCGCGGCGTGGACAGAGCGCGGATCGTCATGCGGGCGGCCGAGCACACGTCGCTGATGATGGCGGGCGCGCAGCTGGGCATCACCCTGTGCACGATCGGCCTGGGCGCGCTCGGCGAGCCGACGGTGGCGCACTTCCTCGAGGTGGTGCTGGGTCCGGTCGGCCTGCCGGCGGCGCTGCTGCACCCGCTCGCCTTCACGGTCGCGCTGATCATCGTGGCGATCCTGCACATCGTGCTCGGCGAGATGGTCACCAAGAACATCGCGATCGCCGCGCCGGAGCGCACCGCGGTGTGGCTGACGCCGGTGCTGGTCGGCTGGATCCGGTTGATCCGGCCGGTGATCTCGCTGCTGAACCTCACCGCGAACAGCGTGCTGCGGCTGTTGAAGGTCGAGCCGCGCGACGAGGTCGAGAGCGCGCACACGCCGGAGGAGCTGGCGACGCTCATCGCGGACTCGCGCGCGGAGGGGCTGCTGGACCAGGCCGAGCACCGCAGGCTGACGCAGACGCTGTCGTCGGCCGAGCGGACGGTGGCCGAGGTGCTGGTGCCGCTGGCGCACGTGGAGACCGTGCCGCACCCGCCCACGGTCGGCGACATCGAGGAGGCGGTGGCGCGGACCGGGTTCTCCCGCTACCCGGTGCGGATGCCGGACGGTCGGCTGAACGGCTACCTGCACGTGAAGGACGTGCTGGACCAGGCGGCCGCGGACCCGTCGACGCCGGTGCCGTTCCACCGGGTGCGCGGCCTGCCCGAGATCCCGGCGGACTCCCGGCTGGACGAGGCGCTCGCCGCACTGCGCAGAACCCGGAGCCATGTGGCGAAGGCGGTCGCGGCGGACCGGACGGTGCTCGGTGTGGTGGCGCTCGAGGACCTGGTCGAGGAGTACGTCGGCACCGTCCGCGACGGCACCCACAAGGACCCGACGACATGACGGCCGTGCTGGCGCCGCCCGACTGGCGCGGTCAGCGGGAGGCGCACGTGTCGCGGGTTCGGGCGTGGACGGATCCGTTGCGGGAACGCCGGTCCACCGGTACCCGGCTCCCCGTCCTGGACTTCCTGTTCACCTACTACTCGCACCGGCCGGCCCGGCTGCTGCGGTGGCATCCCGGGCCGGGCGTGGTGCTGGCCGACGCCGACTCGTTCCTGCGGTGGCAGGCGTACCGGTCCGTCCCGGGCGGGATGACGTTGGGTCCGCTGCCCGCGTCCCGGCTGCCGACGGTGCGGTTCGTGCGCTCGCTGCTGGCCGCGACGGCGGCGCGGGCACCCCGGTTCGGTTGCTTCGGGCTGCACGAGTGGGCGATGGTGTACCGCGCCGAGGACGTGCGCCATCAGGGGTGGCCGCTGCGGCTGGGGTCGGCGGGCACGGACCGCGTGGTGGAGTCGACGGCGATCCGCTGCACCCACTTCGACGCGTTCCGGTTCTTCACTCCCCCGGCGCGGCCGCTGAACACGCTGCGGCCGACCCGGTCGGACCAGGTCGCGCTGGAGCAGCCCGGCTGCCTGCACGCCGGCATGGATCTGTACAAGTGGGCCTACAAGCTCGATCCGTACGCGCCGTCGGAGCTGGTGGCCGACTGTTTCGCGCTGGCGCACGACATCCGCGTGCTGGACATGTGTGCGAGCCCGTACGACCTGAGCGCGCTCGGGTGCCCGCCGATCGAGATCGAGACCGCGGCCGGCCGCGCCGAGTACGCGCGGCGGCAGGCGGGTTTCGCGGAGCGGGCAGCGCCGCTGCGGGCTCGGTTGATCTCCTTGTGCGACGAACTTCTGCGTGGAGTCTGAACGTGCGGCGGCTCTGGGGTGTGTTGGTAGTTCTTCTCGTGCTGGCCGGATGCACGACCGAGCGGGTCGGCGGCGATCCGGACCGCACGGAGGCGCCGACCGGCCCGCTCGACCTGGAGATCCCGATCGAGCTGGCCAGGGTGTCCCCGGCGGCGGCAGGGAAGTCGACGGATGCGCGGACGCTTCCGGAGCCGGACGGCAACAAGCTGGCCGTCGACGAGCCGTTCCTGACGATCACCCGCCTGGAGCACGCCAAGACCCAGGTTGAGCACAACACGGGAAACTGGTCGCTACTCATCACGATGACCGAGGAGGACGGCGCCGTGTTGTCCCGGTGGACCGCGGAGCACATCGGCGCGCGGGTGGCCATGATCGCCGACGGCGTGATCGTGTCCGCGCCGATGGTCCAGTCCCCCATCCCTGGCCGCGAGGTCACCATCACCGCGCGGTACACCCGCGACGAGGCGGAAGCCCTGCTGAACCGCATCACCGGCCGGTGACGCGTCAGTCGGTGCCGTACGGGTTGTCGATGACGTAGCGCCAACGTCCGTCCCGGCCTCGGCGGGCCACGTCCGTCGCCGTCGCCGTGATGTTCACCGGGGTGCCGGACGGATCGGTGCCCTCGCCACGTACACGTGTCTTGGACGGACGGCGGGTTCAGCCCAGGTCTGCGTCCGGGGAGCGGGCTCGTGAGCCAGCGGCAGGCTTACCGGCGGCCAGGCAGCCACCGGCACAGGGCTGCCACGTCGCTGCGAGTTGTTTGGAGTTCACCGTCCATTGGCTTGGTGTCCAGAGAGGCTGGTCCGTGTCGGCCGGCTCGAAGGGGGCGGTGAACTGGGTGAGCGCTGGTTGGCCGATGCTTGCCCATTCATGGATGAGGGCACGGAGTTCGTCGGCCACCGTCGGCTCGCCGGTGGCGGTGATGCTGCCGTCGTCATGTACCCATGCCGTTCCGCGGGGCGTGTGCAGGGCGCAGGCGCCTGTGGTGGTGTCGACGGTGTCGTCGTCCAGGTAGGCGCGCGTGATGCGCGAGTCGCGGGAGGCGAGGAAGAACCACAGGTCGTGGTAGTGGGCGGTGGTGCGGGCTGGGCTGGCGTCGGGTATCCGGGTCACCGGCGCAGGGGGGATGTAGTCGGCGGGGTCGTGGCCGACTAGGTCTGCCGGGCGCAGCGGGCCGGCGGCCGACATGAAGTCGGCCCACAGCACAGCGTTCGCGCTCACCGTGCCGCCGCTGTTGGTGGTGGCCAGGATGGGGTGCACGCCGCCGTGCGCGACTGGCGCGAGGATCAGGCCATCAGGGGCGAGTTGGTCGAGCCAGTGCGGGGACAGGCCGGCCACGCCGCAGGTGACGATGATGCGGTCGAACGGAGCCCCGGCCGGCTCGCCAAAGTAGCCGTCGCCGTGCACGACGGTGACCTGGTGGTCGAGTCCGAGCCGGCGGATCGACTCGGCAGCGCTCTGGGCGGTGGCCAGCCCGGCGTCGACGGTGACCACGGGCGCGCCGGTGATGGTGGTGATCAGCGCGGAGTTGTAGCCGGTGCCGGCACCGATTTCCAGCACGCGCATGCCGGGGTGCAGGTCGAGGGCTTCGAGCATCCGGGCCATCAGCGTGGGCGCCGAGGACGAGGATGGGTGGCCACCGTCCTGCCCGGTGCTGGTCAGCAGCGACATGTGCGAGTAGACGAGGTCCAAGACCTCGCCGCTGGGCGGCTCGTCCTGGGGCACGGTGATCGTCTTGGGGCCATACCGGAACTGGGGCACGCAGCGATGCCGGGCCACGATGGCGAAGGCGTGCTCGACGGCGTCCGACCGGATGGCGCCGGCCTCGCGCAGTGCGGCGGCGAACTCGGCGAGCCGGGTCTCCAGGGGTTCGGGCACGGGCGCGGTGTCCTCTCACACGGTGATCATCGGGGCGTAGATGGTGCGCGGGTCTACCGTCTCGCACGCCGGCTCGCCGCCTGCTTCGACCCACGCGTGGTGCGGCGGCGGTGAGCGGAACCCGACCCGCCAGGTAGCCCGCACGCCCCAGAGCCGGCACAGCACGATGATGGCCAGCGATCGGCGCAGGCAGCCGTGCCCGCTGGCGCAGCGCAGGCTGACCGTGGTGACGATCGCGAAGGCCCGTTCGGCCTGGTGACGATCCGCCTCGCGGCTGCCTCCTACCCACGCGCGTGAGATGCCTCATCGCCGCACTTCGTGACGAAGGGGCTGCCCAATTCTTGCTCTTCAGCTCACCAGTGATCACGCCGACGAAGTCGGCCGACGACGCCACGCCACCGCGCGGTCAATGCTTGCGGTAGACCTCTCGGCGGTGCGCAACACGAATCACGAGAACGAGTAGTTCGTTGTCTCGGATCTCGTACACGACGCGGTAGTCGCCGACCCGGATTCGCCAGAGCCCGTGTTCCCCGGTGAGCGACTTCACGCCCGTCGGGCGCGGGTCATCGGCCAGTGCGGCGACGTTGCGCAGGATGCGGGCACGAGTCCGCCCGTCCAGCTTCGCGAGTGCCTTCTCTGCGGACCGTCGAAACTCGATGGAGTAGCTGTCGCTCACCGCGCGTCCGGGTACGCGTCGAGGTCATCGGCGTACTTGGCCAACACGGACTCCAGTGGAACGTTTGGCCCGGGTTCAGCGAGGGCGGCATGAGCTGCCCGCACATCTTCGGCATCTTCCAGCGCCTCCACCGCAGCGGCACCGGCCACGGCGACGTCGGCCGGCACGATGGCCGCGAGGCGCTCGCCGTGCTCGTCGGTCAGGTAGATCACCTGACCGCCGGCAGCGTCATGCGCCACCTCGGAGAGGTGGTCCCGGGCCTCCGGGATCGGCAGCTCGCTCATGGCTCCATGATACGACCTGGTGGGCTGAGGTGAACTCTCCCGGGCGCAAGGCCCAGTGAGAGCTCTGGGTCTCAGTTCCGTCGAGTTCGGACCCCCTCTCGGCGCAACCATGGCACTGACCTGCATGAACAGCAAAACGGAACCAGCAGGAACACCACCAAGCGAAGTTGTCGCTGGTGTCAGTTCGTGTTCAGGAATCGGCGCCAGGTGTTCGGGGTGAAGGCCAGGGTGCTGCCGGTCCGGTTCTTGGTGTCCGCACCAGGACCGCGTCAACGGCCCGGCCGACCTCCACGCACGCGCTGCCGTTACCCGCGCTGCGCCGCATACCTTCCTCGATGAGCTCCAGGGACTCGCCGCCGGAGAACGCATCCGTCCGGATAGTGTCAAACACTACCGCCGCCATCTCCACCATGGCCGGGTCCTGCACAGTCTGGCCGTCCAGCACGCTGTCCAGGTAGGCCACCGCCGGCTGCCTGGCCAGTTCCGCGATGACGAACGCACCAGCCAGCGCGGTGTGCGCACGGGCGACGGAGAGGGATACCGCTACGTCCTGTCGTCCCCCTCTGTCACACTGGGCAGCGCATCACGCTGCGTACTCGCGCGCACGCAACGAGTACGGCTGACCAGGGGGCACTCACAGTTGGCCGAGACCAAGACCGGCCTACTCCTGCCGTTGCTGGCCGCCTGCTTCGACCCACGCGTGGGACTGTGGCGGCGGGTGAGCGGAACCCGACCCACCAGGTAGCCCGCACGCCCCAGAGCCGGCACAGCACGATGATGGCCAGCGATCGGCGCAGGCAGCCGTGCCCGCTGGCGCAGCGCAGGCTGACCGTGGTGACGATCGCGAAGGCCCGTTCGGCCTGTGACGATCTGCCTCGCGGCTGCCGCGACGCAGCACGCTGAGGACGCGGCGGATCCGCTGCGGGCGGGCTCGGGTGAGCACCAGCAGCAGGGTGGTTGCCGCCACCGCCACCAGCCCAGCGCACCGTTCACCCACGGACAACGGGCGCGGCGGGCAGAGCGCGATGGGCGCGCCTGCGCTGATGGTTCGCTCGCAAGCTCGCTCACGTGGCGACACACCAAGCGGCGGGCGAGCAGCGTGTCAAGGAGAGCTGGGTGACGTCGTGACGAGCGGTCTACGCGGCGGTGGCGTACCGAGCGCACGGCGCGGCCACGGCGGCCTCGACGCCGCCGTTGAGCAGCGCCACCAAGGCGACCGCACCGGTCTGGTTGAGGTGTCGTGGTCGCAGTAGTTGATCATGGTGTGGTGCAGGTGATCTCGGCATCGCAGTTGGAGTGGGTTGAGGTCGGGCACCGGGGAGAGGTCGACTGGGCGCGCAAAGCTTCCGGACAGGTGCCGTTGGCGGACGATCACAATCTGAACTCTTGACTGTGGAGATTCTGGTGACCTCGGTTTTCAAATATGGCTGCACCGGAATCCGGATGGCGCTGATCATTGTTGTGTCCGTTGGTCAACATACGTGTCAGGCCCTGTCGTCGCGCAGTGGACCTGTCGATGACGTGCTGGTATGTTCAGTACGGACTGTGACCATGTAAATACCAGGAGGGGTCATGGGCGAAAAATGGCGCGCGGATTTGTCCGCCTCTTTTCGTCGAAGGTTAGGAAAATCGGCGCATGAGCTTGGAGACATGTCCAGCGAGGGGAACAGTTGCCCGGATATCTGGGAACTGGACAACGGGGACGTCGCCGTGATCGGGCAGGACGCCACTTCCTCGTATTCTACGCGCCTGCCAAGTGGCGTAAGCATCGATCCAGGAGAGCAACTGGTAATCATTCCGCGCAATATGATGCTCTCAGCAAAGCCGGACATTCCAGATGCATGAACTACTCGGCGATGCACGGTTCGAGTCGCTGACGCTCAGTTCGTATTGGCAGGACTTCGAGCGAAATTTCTGGCGTACTGGCAGTCCAGGTTTCTGGAAGCTGGAGCGAGGGCAATATTTCCAGGAGCCTGGGAACGACAGTTGGGAGGCGTTCGCCGACGGCGATTGGGTCGAGTCGCTGAACCTGATTGAGGCGGACCTGCCGGCCTTGCGGGATTATTACTCGAAGATCGCCGAGAGTGGCTTTTCCGCCAAACGTGTCCGGATCGTGGAGGAGCCGATCACGGAGTACCTGCAGTGGGAGCTCCACATGTTGCGGGCGCGTGACGACAGTGGCGGCCTGGTTCGTGTCGTTGGCCCGGAGGTGGTCGCGACGTGGGAGGCGAGCGATCCTCTTCCCGAGATTTACACCCTGGGCCGGGATGTGATGTACGAGGCGATCTACGACGAACATGGGGTGCTCGATTCGGCGCGGAAGTTCACTGATCGGGAGCTGATCAGGGCGCTGCGCAAAGTCGTTTCTGCTGATCATGGTGTGTGTTGAGGGTTTTGGTGCAGGCGGAGGATGGTGAAGATCAGGTGTGGGTTGTTGCGGATCTTTCGGATGGTGGCGGCGATTTTGGTGTGCCCGGTTTGAC
>NZ_WHTD01000040.1 GCF_009379765.1 Actinophytocola sp.
ACAACCCCGAAAGGACCCCGAAGCAGCCGACACCACAGCAGGTCGGCGGCACACTCACGCCCATCCCCCGAAACACCCAAACCAAGATCGACAAAATCAAGACAAGATCAAATGGCTATTGCATGAAAGGCCGAGGCTAGTCCATGCCCATCGCGCGGAGGAGGGTGCGGAACTTCGCGCTCGTCTCGGCGAGCTCCAGGTGCGGTTGGGACGCGGGCATGATGCCGCCGCCCGCGTAGAGGGTGACCGTCGAGCGGGCGCCGGGGGCGGGCTCGGCGATCTCCGCACACCGGATGCCCACGACCCACTGGCCGTCGCCGTCGGCGTCGCACCAGCCGATCGCACCCGCGTAGAAACCGCGGTCGAACGGCTCGATCTCGGCGATCGTGGCCTTCGCCCGGTCGAACGGCCGCCCGCACACCGCCGGGGTGGGGTGCAGCGCGCACGCGAGCCGCAGCGAGGAGATGCCCGGGTCGATGAGCTCGCCGGTGAGCCGCGTGGACAGGTGCCACACGGCCGACGTGCTGATCAGCGACGGCCCGTCCGGCACGGTCAGCGTCCGGCAGAACGGGCGCAGCGCCTCGACGACCGTCTCGATGACCACCCGGTGCTCATCGATGTCCTTGGCGGACGCGGCGAGCTCCTCGGCGGCCAGGCGGTCCTGCTCGGGGTCGGGGTGGCGCGGGATCGTCCCGGCGAGCGGGTTGGCGACCACGACCGGGCCGGTGCGCGACAGCAGCATCTCCGGGGTGGCGCCGACCAGCGTGCGCCGGCCGCCGGCCGCGGGCAGGTCGACGGCGTAGGTGTAGCCGGTGGCGTTGTCGGCGGCGAGGTTGGCGAGCAGCGGGCCCACGGCGACCGGGCCGGCCAGGTGCAGCCGCAGCGCCCTGGCCAGCACGACCTTGTCCAGCTCGCCGGCCCGCAGCCGCTCGACGGCCTTGGCCACGCCGCGCTCGTGGTCGGCGGGCCCCGGCACCGGAACCGTCTCGACCACGGCGGGCACCGCGGGCCGGTCGATTCCCGTGGGGTGGATGGGGCCGGACCAGCGCACCGTTCGGGGCAGGACGACGTGCGGTGCGGACGCCGAGCCGACGGAGCAGTCGAAGGGCAGCGCGCCGACGGCGACCGGGGCGTCGGAGTCCACCAGGAGCTTCGTCACCTTGGCGGCCAGCTCGTCCGGGTCGGGCTCGGTGACGACGTTCTGCACCCCGGTCGCCAGCAGCGCGCGCGACGGGGACGCCAGGAGGAACGAGCCGGGTCTGTAGTCCGCGATCAGCCCAAGGGTCACGTCCCCATCATGCCCACGCGGATGGCCCGCAAACTCCCCGCGAGCGGGAGATTTTGAACACGTTCAGAGTCGATCGTGGATACAGAAGGGCCCGCCGGCAGCCACCAGGTGGCTGCCGACGGGCCCTGACCTCGAATTTCTAGTTCAGCGCGTCGATCAGCGCGGAACGCTGACGGTCGCCGAGACCGGCGGCACGCCGGTCCGGGTCGATGCCGGCCTGCTCCAGCAGGGCGGCGACCTTCACCGCGCCGAGGCCGGGTACGGCCTTGAGCAACGCTGCGACCTTGGTCTTGCCTACGGTCTTGTTGTCCTTGGCACGCCCGAGCACCGACGCGATGGTCTGCTTACCGGACTTGATCGACGCCAACAGCTCGGACCGCGCCTTGCGCGCCTCCGCAGCCTTGGCCAGCGCGTCAGCGCGCTGCTCTGGAGTCAACGTGGGCAGAGCCACCGTGGTGATCCTTCCTTGCTCGACTGCTTGGCTGGTCCGCGGCGTGGCCAACATCCCAGGTCGACCCTGGAACGTGCCCCGCGGTGCCGCGACCCAGTAAACACATCAACGCGCACGAACATACGCGCGACACGCGCATTCTTCTCGGCGAAACCGCAGGTGACCCACGTTCTGGGGGACTGACACGCTGCGTTACCCATGTCCAGATGTGCCATTTCGGCACTACTGTTCGGCTCGAGACGCCACCAGTCACCAGGGAGCTTGAACAGCGATGTTGGGCACCATGCAGGACGGTCAACTGTCCATCGCCAACCTGTTGCGCCACGGTAGCCGGGTCCACGCGACCGCCGAGGTCGTGACCTGGACCGGAACCGGTTCCCGCCGGGCCACCTACACCGAGGTGGCGCGCGAGGCGGCCAAGCTCGCGCACGCGCTGCGCGGCCTCGGCGTGACCTCCGACCAGCGCATCGGCACGTTCATGTGGAACAACAACGAGCACCTGGTGGCCTACCTCGCGGTGCCCGCGATGGGCGCGGTGCTGCACACGCTCAACATCCGGCTGTTCCCCGAGCAGCTCACCTACGTGGCCAACCACGCCGAGGACCACGTGGTGCTGGTCGACGGCACGCTGGTGCCGCTCCTGGCGAAGGTCCTGCCGACCTTCGACACGGTCAAGCACGTGGTGGTCGTCAACGGTGACGCGAGCACGGTGCAGGCACCCGACGGGGTGACCGTGCACTCGTACGCGGAGCTGCTCGCCGACCAGCCGGACGAGTTCGAGTGGCCGGCCGTGGACGAGAACTCGGCGGCGGCCATGTGCTACACGTCCGGCACCACGGGTGACCCGAAGGGCGTCGTCTACACCCACCGGTCGATCTGGCTGCACTCGATGCAGGTGTGCATGACCGACTCGATGGCGCTGGCCCAGTCCGACCGGGCGCTGGTGATCGTGCCGCAGTTCCACGCCATGTCGTGGGGCCTGCCCTACGCCGCGCTGATGGTCGGCGCGTCGCTGATCATGCCGGACCGGTTCCTGCAGCCCGAGCCGCTGGCCGCGATGATCGCGGCGGAGAGGCCGACGATGGCCGGCGCGGTGCCGACGATCTGGCAGGGCCTGCTCGCGTTGCTGAAGCAGCGGCCGCAGGACCTGGCGCCGCTCACCCGCGCGGTGGTCGGCGGGTCGGCGTGCCCGCCGGCGCTGATGGCGGCCTTCGACGAGCTCGGCGTGACGATCATCCATGCCTGGGGCATGACCGAGACGTCGCCGCTGGGCAGCGTGTCCCGGCCGCCGGCAGGGGTGTCGGGCGACGAGGAGTGGCAGTACCGGATCCTGCAGGGCCGGTTCCCGGGGTCGGTCCGCGCCCGCCTCATGGCCGACGACGGCACCCAGCTGCCGTGGGACAACGAGGCGGTCGGCGAGCTCGAAGTGGCCGGGCCGTGGGTGGCCGCGGCGTACTACCGGGTCGCCGAGGGCGAGGAGGGCTCGGAGAAGTTCCACGACGGCTGGCTGCGCACGGGTGACGTCGGTGCGATCACGCCGGACGGGTTCCTGCGGCTCACCGACCGGTCGAAGGACATCATCAAGTCCGGTGGCGAGTGGATCTCGTCGGTGGACCTGGAGAACCAGGTGATGGCGCACCCGGCGGTGGCGGAGGCCGCGGTGATCGGCGTGCCGGACGAGAAGTGGTCGGAGCGGCCGCTGGTGGCCGTCGTGCTGGCCGAGGGCCAGTCGGCCACACCGGACGAGCTGCGCTCGTTCCTCGCGGCGAAGGTCGCGAAGTGGCAGCTGCCGGAGAACTGGACCTTCATCGACGAGGTGCCGAAGACGAGCGTCGGCAAGTTCGACAAGAAGCGCCTGCGCGCGGCGGCGGCCGGGGGCGAGCTCGACATCGCGCACCTGTCGTGACGTCCTCTTCGGACGCGACCACGTCGCTGCACGAGATGGTCCCGTTCGCCGGGACGCTCGGGATCGAGATGCTCTCGTCGGGGCCGTCGGAGGTCCGCGGCCGGGTGGCGTGGGCGGAGCCGCTGTGCACGGTCGGCGGCGCGCTGAACGGCGGCGTGATCATGGCGCTGGCGGACAACACCGGGGCGCTGTGCGCGTTCCTCAACCTGCCCGACGGCTCCGGCGGGACGACCACGATCGAGTCGAAGACCAACTTCCTGCGTGCGATACGCGACGGCCACGCGACGGCGATCTCGAGACCCCTGCACACGGGACGCCGTTTCGTGGTGGTGGAGACGGACGTGGTCGACGACGAGGAACGCCTGGTGGCAAGGGTGACCCAGACCCAGGCGGTGCTGTAGCGGGGTGCCGCTTTCGCGGGGTAACCCCGGAGGGTGACGCCGTCAAGCCCCGAAGGGACTAGACCAAACGGGCGACAAGTGCCGGCCGGGGTAGGTATGGTCGCGTCCGTGCCGGACCCGAACTCGCGCGGCAGGAGGCGCAAGCTCAACGCCACGTCCTACGTCGTCCTTGGCATGCTCAGCCACTCACCGGCCACGAGCTACGACCTCAAACAGTGGGTGGCCAACACCATCGGCAACTTCTGGGCCTTCGCGCACTCGCAGCTCTACGACGAACCCGCGCGCCTCGTCGCCGACGGGCTGGTCAGCGAGACCGTCGAGGAGGGCGGTCGCCGCAAGCGCACCTACGAGATCCTCCCCGCCGGCCGCGACGCCCTGAGCGAGTGGCTCTCCGGCACGACGACCGAGCAGACCGAGGTCCGCGACCTCGGCCTGCTGAAGCTCTTCTTCGCCAACTTCGGCGACCGCGACGACCTGCTCAGGCTCGCGCGCGACCGGCACGAGTCGCACAGGTCGCGTGCCGACAGCTACACCGAGCAGCGCGCGGAGCTCGTCGACTACGCCGACCGCTGGCAGGTCAAGACGATCGAGCTCGGCATCCGTTACGAGCGCTGCGTCGAGCAGTTCTGGGCGGACTTCGTCGCCGAGCTGGAGGAAGAGCAGCCGTAAGCTGTTTACATACCGGCGCTCTCGGGTGAAAATTCTCACCATGCAGCTCAAGGCCCTCACCCTGCTGGCCGCGATCGCCCTGACGCTGTCCGCCATGCCGGCGGCCGCGGCCGAGCCCACAGACCACAACGCACCCGACAGCACCACCGACCCGGCACCGGTCGACTTCCACCAGTGGCGCTCCGCCCGCGACTTCCACAGCGGCCGCGCCGACGGCCTGCGCCCGGCACCCGGCGGCGGCCTGCGGATCGGCCGCCCGGCCGGCACGGTCGAGCACACCGAGCCCGACCTCGGCACCACCCGCACCTACGAGTACGGCAGCTGGACCTCGCCGTCCTACCGGCAAGGCTTCGGCGCGACGCAGCTCGTCGCGTCGTGGAACGCGCGGACACCAGACGACACCTGGCTACAGGTCGAGATGCGGGGCCGCACGGCCACCGGCGCCACGACCACCTGGTACGTCATGGGCCGCTGGGCGCTCGGCGACGAGGACGTCATCCGCACGACCGTCCCCGACCAGGAGGACGCGAGCGGCTTCGTCGACGTCGACACGTTCGTCGCCAACTCCGGCGTCACCCTGCGCTCCTACCAGTTGCGCGTCACGCTCTACCGCGAGGCCGGCACGAGCGTCTCCCCCCGGCTCGGCATGGTCGGCGCGATGACCTCGGCCATCCCGGACCGGTTCACCGTCCCGACCAGCCCGTCGGCCGGCGCGTGGGGCCGCGAGCTGCCCGTGCCGCGCTTCTCGCAGAACATCCACAGCGGCGAGTACCCGCAGTACGGCGGGGGCGGTGAGGCCTGGTGCAGCCCGACCTCCACCGCGATGGTCGTGAAGTACTGGGGCCGCGGACCCAGCGCGGAGGACATGTCCTGGGTCGATCCGTCCTATCAGGACCCACAGGTCGACCACGCGGCCCGGTTCATCTACGACAAGGACTACGACGGCACCGGCAACTGGCCGTTCAACACCGCCTACGCCGCGAGCTTCGGCCTGGCCGGGCACATCACCCGGCTCGGCTCGCTCGCCGACGTGGAGCGCTACATCCGGGCCGGCATCCCGGTGATCACCTCGCAGTCGTTCCTGGCGTCCGAGCTCGACGGCGCCGGCTACGGCACGGCCGGGCACATCATGGTGATCGTCGGCTTCACCGAGGACGGCGACGTCATCGCCAACGACCCGGCGTCGAGCAGCGACGACGCGGTGCGCAACGTCTACAAGCGCGAGCAGTTCGAGACGATCTGGCTGCGCACGAAGCGCGTCAACGCGAGCGGCGGCATCTCCAGCGGCTCGGGCGGCATCGCCTACATCATCGCGCCGCCCGGGAAACACCTGCCCTAGCCTCGACCGGGTGACGTTCACCGACCAGGACTACCCGGCCGTGCCCTATCCAGGGGCACGGCCGGGTTGTTCCTTCGTGCACGACGACGCCACCGGCCACCCGCTGCGGCCCGACCACGGCACGCCGTCCGGCTGGCGGCTCGAGGACGGCCGCGACCTCGACCAGTGGCTCGCCGAGCGGGGCGCGAAGCCGCTGACCGAGCGGGTTCCGCTGCTCTGCTACGGCTCGAACGCGTGCCCGTCGAAGCTCACCTGGCTGCGCGGCACGCTCGGTCTGCCCGGCCCCGCGGTGCTGCTCCGCGCCCGGTGCACGGGCCTCGCCGCGGTGTGGGCCGCGGGGTTGCGCGTCGTCGACGACCAGCGGCCGGCAACGCTCGCCGCCATGCCGGGTGTGGCCGAGGTGCACGCGGTCTGGCTCGCCACCCCCGAGCAGGTCCGGGTGCTCGACCGGTGCGAGGGCCGGAACAGCCGCTACCGGCTCGGCCACGTCACCACCGGCGAGGTGCGGCTCGACGACGGCGCGCTGCTGGACCGCCCGCTCGCCTACGTCGCCGCGCCGGGCGGCACCGGGCGGACCGTCCGCCACCCGCTGCTGGTCGGCGGCCGGCCGGTGCGTTGCGCGGAGGTCCCGCAGGCGGCCGCGGCGGCGCTGGCCGGCGAGCCGGCGCCGAGCGACGGCCTGTCGCTGCTCGTCGTCGACGGCGCGCCGGTGCCCGAGGACCATCCACCCCGGCTGTTCGTCTACGGCACGCTGCGGCCCGGCGCGTCGCACTGGCCGATGCTCGAGCCGCACGCCGCCGGCGAACCGCGCCGGGCGAGCCTGCGGGGCACGCTGTTCGACACCGGGCGCGGCTACCCCGCGCTGCGCCTGGGCGACGGACCGGGCGTCTCCGGCTGGGTGGTGGAGCTCGCCCGGCCGGCCGCCGCTTTGTCCACTGTGGACGAGTACGAGGGCGAGGAGTACCACCGGGTCCGGGTGACGCTCGCCGGCGGCGCGGTCGCCTGGACGTATGTCTGGATCGACCCGATCGACGGAATGCCCGCGCTCAGCACGCCGTGGGGCGCAACCCGACCGGCGCCCGGACGTCTCTTCTGGTAGGACCGGTAAGCGAAACCGGGAGGTGATCGCCGTGGTCCGGCGTATCCGGGTGGCCACCGTCGTGGTCGTGGGTCTGGTCGCGCTGCTGAGCGCGTGCGGCAACCAACCGGAGTCCACAGGAGACAGTCGGACGACGGCTCCGGTGCCCACCACCACACCGTCCCTGCCGTCGGCCACCACCGCGCCCGCGCCGGGCGCCAGCGGCACCGAGAGCGCGCCGCCCGGCCGGGGCACCAGGTGCACCGCGCAGGACCTGCGGGGCGTCGTACAGCCCGAGGACGCGGCGGCCGGCAACCGGTACGCCCGGCTCGTGGTCACCAACAAGAGCGACGCGGAGTGCACCCTCTACGGCTACGGCGGCCTGCAGTTCGTCGACGGCAACGGAAAGCCGACGCCGACCGACCTCACCCGCCGGCCCGACCCCGGCCCGAGCCTCGTCACGCTGAAGCCCGGTGCGACCGCGGCCAAGAAGCTGCACTGGGGCGTGGTGCCGAGCGGGAACGAGCCGGTGAGCGGCCCGTGCCAGCCGCCGTCGGCCGGCATCCGGATCATCCCGCCCGACGACACCGAGTCGTTTACGGTGAAGTTCGACTTCGGCTCCGTCTGTGCCGCCGGCCATATCGAGGGCAGCGCGTACTTCGAGAACTAGCTAACCTCGAACCGTGCGTACCACGATCGCGACCCAGGACGGAACGATCGACGGCTACCTCGCCGTCCCGCAGGTCGAGGTGTCCGGCCAGGGCCCGTGGCCCGGGGTGGTCGTGGTGCACGACATCACCGGCGTGTCCGACGACATCCGCGCGATCACCGACCGGTTCGCCACCGCCGGATACCTCGCGGTGGCGCCGAACCTCTTCGCCCGCGGCGGCTTCGTCCGCTGCGTGCGCGGGGTGTTCCGCGAGCTCGTGGCCGGCTCCGGCCGGACGCACGACGACCTGGACGCCGCGCGGCGGCACATCGCCGACCGGTCCGACTGCACCGGCAGGGTCGGCGTCGTCGGGTTCTGCATGGGCGGCGGGTTCGCCCTGCTCGCCGCCACCCGGGCGTTCGACGCCAGTGCGCCCTACTACGGGGAGCTGCCGGCCGATCTGTCCGTTCTGGACGGCGCGTGCCCGGTCGTGGCGAGCTTCGGCCGGCGCGACCCGGCGCCGGCGATGAAGGGCGCGGCCGGCCGGCTCACCCACGCGCTGCGCGAGTACGCCGTGCCGCACGACGTCAAGGAGTACCCCGAGGCGGGCCACTCGTTCGCCAACCGGTTCGCGCCCGGGCCGCTGAACGCGCTGCTCAGGGTGCCCGGTATCGCCTACCACCACGAGTCCAGCGAGGACGCTTGGCGGCGGGTGCTGGCGTTCTTCGCCACCCATCTCCGCTGACCGACGAATTTGCCCGATCCCCTGGTTTCCGGCGAGATCACCGTGCAGGCTGTGGCGCATGACTCCGGAGCACGAGATCGCGACGCAGCCGACGGTGCGCACGGCCACCGTGGGCCAGCCGATGACCCCGGTGCCCGGCGGCGCCCCCGTCGAGGAGCCGGAACCGGCCGACCCGCTGGCCAAGGTCACCCTGCGGCCGCGCACCTACGGCGCGGTGCTCGCCGCGGTCGGGCTGGTGCTGGGCCTCCTCCTCGCGATCCTGCCGGTGCACGTCGCGGGGCTCGACGCCTCTCAGCAGACCAGCGTGAGCTGCGGGAACACCATCGGCGGCGTGGAGACCCCGCTGGTCGGCGCGGACCTCGGCGATGTCGACCCGACCGTCCTCGCGACCTACGTCGGCACCTGCCAGGACGCGATCAGCACCCGGCTGATGTTCTCCTGGCCGATGTTCTTCGCCGGCATGCTCGCCATCCTCTGGCTCGGCGTCGTGCGCCGCCCGCTATCGGTCGAGTAGCTTCCCCGGGTTCAGCACGCCTTCTGGATCCAGCTCCCGCTTGACCGCGGCCAGCACGTCCACGCCGAGTGCGCCGATCTCCGCCGGCAGGTACGGCGCGTGGTCGACACCGACCGCGTGGTGGTGCGAGATCGTCCCGAGTGGACCGTTCGCGGAGATCGCCGCACAGGCCGCAGCCTTGGCCCGGGTCCACTGCCCGAACGGGTCGTCGGCGTCGCGCGGCACGATCGTGGTGAAGTACAGCGACGCGCCGGTCTCGTAGGCGTGCGAGATGTGGCAGGCCACGATCGGCGTGCGGCCGTGCTCGGTGAGCGAGTCGACGAGCGCCGCACGCACCGCCGACCGCAGTGTGTCCACAGTGGACCAATAGGTCGCCGTCTCGAGCGTCTCGACGCAGACCCCGGTGTCCATCAGCGCGTCCCGCTGCCGCGGCCCGGCGAACCGGCCGTGCCGCCACTTCTCCCCCACCGCGGTGCCGACCGGCACCGGCCGCGCGCGGTGCAGCACGCGCAGCGTGGCCTTGCGGCGCGCGGCGATCTCGGCGTCGGACCCGCCCTCCCAGCCCAGGATCAGCAGGCACGGGTCGAGCACCCCGCGCAGTCGCAGGTACCGGCGCAGCAGCGCGGTCTTCCAGCCGCCGGACAGCGCGAACGCCATGTCCGTCTCATGTGGGTCCGACAGGCGGGTGACGTCGGCGAGCACCCGGCTCTGGGCGAGCTCGCGCACCGCCTCGGCGCCACGGGTCCAGCCGTCGAGCACGAAGCCCTCGTAGCGGCGCGCGGTCGGCAGCCGGCGGACCCGCACGGTCACCTCGGTGATCACGCCGAACGTGCCCTCGCTGCCCACGACGAGCTGGCGCAGGTCCGGGCCGGCCGCCGACGCGGGCGAAACGCCGAGGCGCCACTCACCGCGCGGGGTGGCCATCCGCACGCCCTCGACCATGTCCTCGAACCGCCCGTAGCCGGCCGAGGCCTGGCCGGCGGAGCGGGTGGCGGCGAACCCGCCGATCGTCGCCCGCTCGAACGACTGCGGCACGTGGCCGAGGGTGAACCCGTGCGCGGCGAGCAGCCGCTCGGCCTCGGGCGCGACGACGCCGGCCCGCAGCACGGCGAGGCGCGAGACCGGGTCGACCGACACCAGCTCGTCCAGCCGGCACAGGTCGAGCACCACGACCGACTCCTTGTCGCCGCGCAGCGCCTGCACGCCGCCGACCACCGACGTGCCGCCGCCGAACGGGACCAGGCCGACGCCGTGCTCGGCACAGGCCTCGACGACCCGCTGCACCTCGTCGGGGTCCGCCGGCACGACCACCGCGTCCGGGACGGCCAGCTCACCGGTTCCCCTGTGTCGCAACAGGTCCACATAGGACAGTCCGCCGGTGCGACCGAGCCGGTCGTCCCGGCCGATGAGCACATGGTCGGATCCGACCACCGACTCGAGCGCCTTTCGCATGGTGTCAGGGAGCGACGGCTCGCCGACCGCGAGCGCCGAGTCCGGCGCGGCGGGCGTGCTCTGCTCGGTCAGCCCTGTCTTCGAGGCTAGCCAGCGGGCAGCATGAGGAGGCAGGATGGCATCAGACCCACCGGCCGGCGTCCAACTGCGACGGACGAGATGATCGAGGTGTTCACCGGTGTGGTCCCTGAGTTCGGTCACCGGTATAGTGTGACATATGGCGTCGATCCGTCACACTCCGTCACCCAATCGCGTCGCTGACGACGTGTTGCTCGACGCGGCCATGGAGTGCGTGCTGGCGGTCGGCGTGCGCCGCACCACGCTGAGCGACGTGGCGAGAACCGCCGGGGTCAGCCGGATGACGCTGTACCGGCGGTTTCCGGACGTACGCGGCATGCTGTCCGCGCTGATCACCCGGGAGTTCGGCAAGGTCCTGGCCGAGGCCGACCGCAGCGCGCGCGACGAGCCGACCGCGCGCGGTCAGCTGGTCGTGGCGTCGGTGCACACGATCCGCGCACTCGCCGCCAACCCGTTGATGCACGCGGTGATCGAGCGTGACGCGGAGATGCTGCTGCCCTACATCATGGAGCGGATCGGCACGAGCCAGCGGATGACCGAGGAGTTCCTGCGCGCGCAGATGGCGGCAGGGCAGCGGGACGGGTCCATCCGGGTGGCCGACCCGGCCGTGCAGGCGCGAACGGTCTTCCTGCTGCTGCAGCCGTACGTGTTCGCGATCCGCCCGTCGACCTCGGACCTGCCGCTGGACGACCTGCTGGCGGAGCTCGCGCACCTGCTCGACGCGGCGCTGCGCCCGTGACCACCTCGCCCGGGCACGCATCGTCGCTGAACGCGTCGCGCCGCGCCGCCGAGCTGGACGCCTTGGCCGCGGGCGAGGTCGTCGACCTGCTGGTGATCGGCGGCGGGGTGACCGGCGCCGGCATCGCGCTGGACGCGGCGGCCCGGGGCCTGTCGGTGGCGCTGGTGGAGGCGCGGGACCTCGCGTTCGGCACGTCGCGCTGGTCGAGCAAGCTCGTGCACGGCGGGCTGCGGTACCTGGCGAAGGGCGAGGTGCGGCTGGCGCACGAGAGCGCGGTGGAGCGCGGCATCCTGATGACCAGGACGGCGCCGCACCTCTCCCGCGCGTTGCCGCAGCTGTTCCCACTGCACGAGCAGATCTCTCGGGGTGGCGCCGGTTTCGTCATGACGGGCCTGCGGGCGGGCGACGCGCTGCGCCGGGCGGCACGGACGCCGTCCGCGCTGCTGCCGGGCCCGCGCCGGGTGTCCGGCCAGGAGGCGCTCGCGCTGGCCCCCGGCCTGCGCGCGCGTGGCCTGCGTGGCGGGCTGCTGTCGTTCGACGGCCAGCTGACCGACGACGCCCGGCTCGTGGTGGCACTGGCCAGGACCGCCGCCGGTCTGGGCGCCCGGATCCTCACCCGGCTGTCGGTCACCACGGCGACCGGCGACGGCGTCGAGGCCCACGACGGCGTGTCGGGGCGGACGGTGTCGCTGCGGGCGCGCAGCGTGGTGAACGCGGCCGGGGTGTGGGCGGGCTCGCTGGTCGACTCGGTGCGGCTGCGGCCGTCGCTCGGCTCGCACGTCGTGGTCTCCGGGCAGCGGCTCGGCGTCGCCGGGACGGCACTGACCGTGCCGGTGCCCGGCGAGCGGTCCCGGTTCGTGATCGTGCTGCCGCAACGGAACGGTCTTGTCTACATAGGACTAACCGACGAGCCGTTCGATGGTCCCGTCCCGGACGAGCCGGTCGCCCCGGAGTCCGATGTGGACTTCTTGCTGGAGGTCGCGTCGTCCGTTCTCGAGCGGCCACTCGGCCCGGCGGACGTACTCGGCAGCTATGCCGGGCTGCGGCCACTGCTCGAAGGAACCGGGCGGAGCGCGGACCTGTCCCGCCAGCACGCCGTGCTCCGCGCGCCGAACGGCGTGCTGACGATCGTGGGCGGAAAGCTGACGACGTACCGGAAGATGGCCGAGGACGCCGTCGACGCGGCCGTCGCCGCCTCGCTGCCGGCCGGCCCGTCCCGCACCAGGAACCTGCCCCTGGTCGGTGCCGCACCGCGGGCCGAGCTGTCCACTCTGGACGCCTCGGCGCGGCTCGTGGCGAGCTACGGCACGGAGGCGCCACGGGTGGCCGCACTGGCGGCGCTGGACACCGACCTGGCCGCCCCGGTGGCACCCGACAGCGAGATCACGGCGGCCGAGGTCGTGTGGGCGGTGCGCCACGAGGGTGCCCTGGACGCCGACGACGTGCTGCACCGCCGTACCCGCATCGGTCTGGTCCGGCCGCACGTCGACGCGGCCAGGGACCGGGTGACCGACCTGGTCGACCGCGCCCTGTCCGGCCTGGCCCCCACCCCCTGACCCGATGCCCTGAACGACGCGCTCGGGGCACTGAACGTCCCGAGCGCGTCGTTCAGGGCATGCGCCGGGTACGAGACCGGGCCGGCCACCACGTGGGTGACCGGCCCGGAAACGTCGCTCGGCTACTGGCCGCCGTTGGCCTGGCGCAGCCGCTCGGCCACCGCGTTCACCTGCTCGACGGTGCCGTTGATCTCGAAGTGCATCTCGTCGCGGCGGCCCGTGTAGTCGCCGCCCCAGCGGACCACGTTGTCGACCTCGCCCAGGATCCGGTGGATCTCCTGGGTCTGGGCCGGCGTGAACGTGTTCTGCGCGCCCAGCACGTGCCGGGTCGCGTTCATGTCGACCGCGGTGGCGCTGGCGTGGTTGGAGATGTCGTTGCTGCCGCGGACGTTGCGCTCCGCCCAGCCCCAGTCGTCGTGCTCGCCCGCGTCGGAGTTCATGTCGATGTTCTCCACCCGCGAGTTCACCTGGCCGAGCACGTGCATGAGCACGTCACCGGCCGAGCCGTCGGCGACGTTCACCCGGGTGTTCGTGCCGGGGACGGTCCGCATGCCGCGCGGCGGGTTGACCGACCAGCCGTTCTGCGAGAGCGGGCCGGTCTGGGTGGTGGCCTGGGCCAGCTGGACGTTGTTCTGCCCGGCGATCTCCGGCTGCTGCCACTGGTACCCGGGCGCGATCTGCTGCGCCTGCGCCTGCGTGACGCCGCCACCGTTGGGGTCGGTGTCGGTGGCCATGGCCCCGTTGCTGGTCACCTGCGTCGTCGACAGCTGGGTCGGCTGCTGGCCGCTCGCCTTGCCGCCGATCATCTCGACCAGCTGCTTGACCTGCTGAACCACCTGCACGACCTGCTGGACGATCTGGATGATCTTCTGCAGTCCCTGGACGAGCTTCTGGATCTCCTGCATCAGCTTGGTGCCGGTCTGCACGGCCTTCTGCACCGACTGCGCGATACCCATCGCGATGCTCGCGCCGAAGGACAGCCAGGACTTCGACAGCGCCTCGATGCAGATCTGGATGATCTTCTGCACGGCCTCGCTGATGAGGTCCATGACCGTCTTGCGGGCCGACGCCAGCGCCTGCCCGGCCTGGGTCATCGCCGACGACACGGCCTTGCTGGCCTCGGACAGCGCCGACAGCCCGTTCGCGTGGTTGGTGCTCGCCGCGCGGTAGCCGTCAGCCGCGGTGCCCGTCCACGCCCGGGTCTGGGTGGTCGCGGCCTGGCGGTACTGGCCCGCGGTGGCCGACAGGCTGCTCGAGCTGCCGCCCCACGACGACGCCGACGAGGTGATGGCCCCCGGGTCGCCCTGCAGCACGTCGAACGGCTCGCGCAGGAACGACACGGCCCCGAGCACCCAGCTCACACCCGCGGAGCCGATCGCGCCGAGCGGGTCGCCGCTGATGCCGATGACGTCCATCGCGACCTTGGTCACGCCGAGGCCCGCGGAGAGCCAGTCACCGCTGTCGATGGCGTTCGCGGTGGTCCGGATGTCGTTGAACAGTGCCTCGCCGCTGTTCTGCGTCGTGCCGCTCGTCGGGGCGACGAGAGTGTCACCGGTGGTCATGCTGTGACACCTGCCTCGCTCCGCTCGGCGTGGACAGCATTCGCACGAAGCAACGTGGTTACGCTGGTCAGTCGGCTCATGCTGTAACACCTGCCTCGCTCCGCTCGGCGTGAACGGCATTCGCGCGAAGCAACGTGGTTGCGTCATACAGTCGGCTCATGCCTGGGGCCCCCCGGTCGGCACGGCCTTGTCGAACAGCGACGCGTGCCGGTCGTCGATGGCCTGGTAGGCGTCCGCGACCTGGGTCAGCCCGGACTCGACCTGGTCGACCGTCTGGCTCGCGCGGTCGATGCCCTGCCGCAGGTCGTTGCAGGCCTGGGTGATCGCGGACGCGAAGAACTGTCCGATCTGGCCGAACGCGCCGCCGCCGACCGAGTCCTGCGCGCTGCTGGAGGCCGAGCGCACCTGCGCCGCCACGGTGGTCACCGTGGTGGCGTGGGCTCGCACCTCCCCGATGCTGACGTTGAAACCTGTGCCCATGGGGATCCGCCGATCATTCGTCGAAACTCGATGCCCCCGGTCCGACCCGACCAGGGGCCGACATCACTTGAACACTTCTGGTGGGTTGTCGAAGTACTCGTCGTCGGGTCGCTTGTCCCGGTGCGCCTCGATGTTGAAGACGTCGCCCTTGCCATCACCGGCATAGCCCTCGGGCAGGTGCTCCTTGACCGCCTCCAGCGCGGCACCCTCACCCACGAACTTCGTCATCACGTCGACGACCTGCGCGCCCATCTCCCGCTGCGCCTGCCGCGTGGTCTCGAGGATCACCCGGGCGAGGTGCTCGGGCTCGAAGTCCCGTACCCCGGGCCGAAGGACGAGGTCGGCCATCGCGCCGCTGGCGTTCACCCTGACGGTCACCTCGCCGTCCTGCGAAGTGGCCGAGCCACCAGCCGTCTTGAGCGCCTTCTCGGCCTTCTCGGCCTTCTGCGCCGCGTCCTGCAACTTCTCGTCGTACTGCGCGAACCACTTATCCGGGTCCATGCCCTCGCCACTCCGCTGGTCTTGCTGGATCATGACTGCATCCTGGCGGGAACATACGCCGAAGGAGACCGCCGAAGGTCGTAGTTTGGCGAACAATTTTCAAAGGTAATCCGTCGCGGACGCCCGGTAATCATGCGTGGTCGGCGGGCCTGGATACTGTTGCAGCTAGGTCATTCGAGGAGGGCAGGCGTGCCACCAGCGGTACTGGAGGTGGACCGGGTCGCCAAGCGCTACGGCACCGTCGTGGCCTGCGCGGACGTCAGCTTCACCGTCGCCCCCGGCGAGCTGTTCGGGTTCGTCGGCAGCAACGGCGCCGGCAAGACCACGATCCTGCGCATCGTGCTGGGGGTGCTCGCGCCGGACGCGGGCCAGGTACGCCTCGGCGGTGCGCCCATCACGCTGGCCGCCCGCCGCCGGATCGGCTACCTGCCGGAGGAGCGCGGGCTCTACCCGCGGATGCGGGTCCACGAACACCTCGTCTACCTGGGCGAACTGCACGGCATCGAGGTCAACGAGGCCCACCGGGCGGCCGACTACTGGATCGCCAGGCTGGGCCTGCGCGACCGGCGCGACGACCAGATCCAGCGGCTCAGCCTCGGCAACCAGCAGCGCGTGCAGCTCGCCGCGGCACTGGTGCATGATCCGGATGTGCTGGTACTCGACGAGCCGTTCTCCGGGCTGGACCCGGTCGCGATGGACACGCTGAGCGAGGTGCTGCGCGAACGGGCCGCGGCCGGTGCGCCGGTGCTGTTCTCCAGCCACCAGCTCGACCTCGTGGAGCGGCTCTGCGACCGGATCGGCATCATCCAGAATGGACGGATGATCGCCGTCGGCACGGTCGACGAGCTGAGCGCGGACGGGCGCTACGAGCTGCTCGTGGACGCGCCGCACGCACCACCGGGGTGGGCGGACTCCCTGCCAGGTGTGGAAGTTCTCGAAGTCCACAATGGACGAACGAGACTGCACCTGCGGAACGGCACCGACGACCAGGCCGTGCTCACCGCGGCACTCGCCACCGGTCCGGTGCGCGAGTTCACCCGGGTGCGGCCCACTCTCGCCGAGCTGTACCGGGACGTGGTGCGCAGTGAGCGGTAGCGAGCCATGGACACGCAAGGAGCCGCGCCCCTCGCGGACCATCTATCTCGTCGCTCGGCGCGAGCTGAACTCCCGGCTGCGCACCCGGTCCTTCGTGGTCTCCACAATCGTCTCCCTGGTCGTGCTCATAGGTTTCGTGCTCACCCAGAGCACACTGTTCGACGAGGAGCGCGTCACCCGGGTCGGGCTCAACGGGCAGTCGAACGCGATCGCCGGGCCGCTCGAGGACGCCGCGGCGCAGCTGGACCACCACGTGGAGACCCGCGAGGTCACCGATCTCGCCGCCGGCCGCGAGATGGTCGCCGACAGCGAGCTGGACGCGCTCGTCAGCGGCGCGCCGGCCGACCTGTCCGTGCTGGTGCGCGGCGACCTCGACCCCGACCTGCGCAACGTCCTCAATGGACTCGTGCAGCAGCAGGTGCTGAGC
Source organism: Actinophytocola sp. (assembly GCF_009379765.1). Taxonomy (GTDB): domain Bacteria; phylum Actinomycetota; class Actinomycetes; order Mycobacteriales; family Pseudonocardiaceae; genus Actinophytocola. The sequence continues at coordinate 16,931 of NZ_WHTD01000040.1, forward strand.
GGGCTGCTCGCCTCGGTCGAGGACCTGGACTCGGGCGAGGTGCTCGCCACGGTGGCGAAGGCGGGCGTGCGGGTGGAGTCGCTCGAGCCCGCCGACCCGCAGCACGACCAGCGGCTCGCGCTGGCGCTGATCATCGTGGCGCTGCTTTACCTGTCGCTGCTGCTGTACGGGTCGATGGTCGCCCAGGGCGTGGTCGAGGAGAAGTCCAGCCGGGTGGTGGAGCTGCTGCTCGCGACCGTGCGACCGTGGCAGCTGCTGTCCGGCAAGGTGCTCGGACTCGGCCTGGTGGGGCTGATCCAGCTGTTCACGATCGGCATTGTTGGCCTGCTGCTCGCGATCATCACCGGGGTACTGACGATCTCCGGCACGGCAGCCGGGACGCTCGCCTGGGGCCTGCTGTGGTACCTGCTCGGTTACCTGTTGTATGCCACGGTCTTCGCGGCGGTCGGCTCGCTGGTGTCGCGGCAGGAGGACGTGCAGTCGGTGCTGATGCCGATCACGATGGCACTCGTGGTCGGGTTCGTTCTCGGCTTCGCGGTGATCTCCCGCAGCCCCGCCGGCACGACGGCAACCGTGCTGTCGCTGCTGCCGCCACTGTCGCCGATCCTGATGCCGGGCCGCATCGCCCTCGCCGCGGCGCCCCTGTGGCAGGTGGGCCTGGCGATCGTGCTCACCCTGGCCACCGTCGTGCTGCTGGCCCGGATTGGCGGTGCGGTCTACCGGAACTCGGTCCTCCACATGGGACCGCGCCTACGCCTGCGCGACGTCCTGCGCTGATCCCGAGACACCAACGACGCCCGCCGGACGTTCGGGCGGGCGTCGTTCACATGTGTGGGTCAGCGGCCGGTGATCGGGACGTAGGCGCGCTCCGTCTTGCCGATGTAGACCTGGCGCGGGCGGCCGATCTTGGTGGCCGGGTCGTTCATCATCTCGCGCCAGTGCGCGATCCAGCCCGGCAGCCGGCCCAGCGCGAACAGCACGGTGAAGAACTTGGTCGGGAAGCCCATCGCGCGGTAGATCAACCCCGTGTAGAAGTCCACGTTCGGGTAGAGCTTGCGTTCGACGAAGTACTCGTCGCCGAGCGCGTGCGCCTCGAGCTGCTTGGCGATCTCCAGCAGGCTGTCGTCGCCGCCGAGGCGGGCCAGGATGTCGTCGGCGGTCTTCTTGATGATCGCGGCGCGCGGGTCGTAGTTCTTGTAGACCCGGTGGCCGAAGCCCATCAGCTTGACGCCCTGCTCCTTGTTCTTCACCCGCTTCACGAAGTCGTCCACGTTGCCGCCGCCGTCGCGGATGCCCTCGAGCATCTCGAGAACCGCGCTGTTGGCGCCGCCGTGCAGCGGGCCGAACAACGCGTTGATGCCGGCGGAGATGCTGGCGAACAGGTTGGCCTCGGACGAGCCGACGAGCCGCACTGTGGACGTCGAGCAGTTCTGCTCGTGGTCGGCGTGCAGCACGAACAGGAGGTCCAGCGCCCGAACCAGGTCCGGGTCGACCTCGTAGGGCTCGGCCGGGAAGCCGAACGTCATCCGCAGGAAGTTCTCCACCAGGCCGAGCGAGTTGTCCGGGTAGAGGAACGGCTGGCCGACCGACTTCTTGTACGCGTAGGCCGCGATCGTCGGCAGCTTGGCCAGCAGCCGGATGGTCGAGATCTCCACCTGCTCCTGCGAGAACGGCCGCAGGCTGTCCTGGTAGAAGGTGGACAGTGCGGACACCGCGGAGGACAGCACCGGCATGGGGTGCGCGTCGCGCGGGAAGCCGTCGAAGAACCGCTTGAGATCCTCGTGCAGCAAGGTGTGCCGGCTGATCTTCGAGGTGAACTCGTCGAGCTGCGCCTGGTTGGGCAGCTCGCCGTAGATGAGCAGGTAGCTGACCTCGATGAAGGTCGCCCGCTGGGCGAGCTGCTCGATGGGGTAACCGCGGTAGCGCAGGATGCCGGCGTCGCCGTCGATGAAGCAGATCTCCGACGAGCACGCCGCCGTGTTCACGAACCCGGGGTCGAGCGTCACGAGCTCGGTGGTCGACAGCAGCTTGCTGACGTTGATTCCGTGCGAGCCCTCGGTGGCGTGCGTGACCGACATCTCGTGCTCGCCGCCCGGGTAGCGCAGCGCGACGGATTCCGGCGCGCCGTTGTCGGCCCCCGCCTCGGGTACGGCACTGTTGTTGCCGGCCCCGGCAGGAACGGTCCTCGCGTCAGGCATGCGTGTCCCTCTCAACAAACTTGTCTTTTGTTCTTAACGCTAGTGCGATCCGCGCCGCCCGGACAGTCCACATGGTGTGGGCCCCCGCACTTTTATGGATGAACTCGCAGTTCAGCCGCGTAGGGCGGCTCGGCGCCGGCCCGGGACACCGTCACCGATGCCGCGTGCGCGGCGAATTCCAGCGCCTCGCGCCAGCCGACGAGATCAATGTCACGTACCGCGGCCGCGGTGGTGATTCCGGCCCGGTGCAGCCATGCCAGCAACGCTCCGTGCACGGTGTCGCCCGCTCCGATGGTGTCGACGACCGCGGCCGGCACGGTGGGCACCTCGACCTCGATGCCGTCCGAGGTGAGCGCGACGAGCCCGTCCGCACCGCGGGTGACAACCGCCGCGACCGGGCCTTTGGTGAGCCATTCCCGCACCGCTGCCATCGGGTCGTGGTTGCCGCGCCCACCCGTCAGCCACGCGGCGTCCTCAACGGACAGTTTGAGCACGCCGATGTCCGGCAGCCAGCCGGCGAACCTCGCCCGGTACGCGGCGGGGTCGTCGATCATCCGCGCGCGGATGTTGGGGTCGACCACGGTGAGCCCGCCGCGCGCGGAATGGCGGCGCAGCAACGTTTCGTAGGTCGTGGCGCCGGGTTCGAGGACGAGCGAGAGGGTGCCGAGGGAGAGCGTCGTGACGTCGTCGGGCAGCTCGCCGGGATCGGCCACGAGCCGGTCGGCCGTTCCCTCCACATGGAACGAGTAGCGCGCCGAGCCGTCGGGTCCGATGCCGGCCACCGCGAGCGTGGTCGGCTCGTCACCGCGCCGCACGAGCGAAGTGTCCACACCGGACAGCTGGAGCCTGTCCAGCAGTGCGTCGCCGAACGGGTCGGTGGACAGCCGGGACAGGAACCGGACGGGCACGCCGAGCCGGCCCAGCGCGATGGCGACGTTGTACGGACCACCGCCGGGCAGCGGCAGCAGCGGGCCGAGCTCACCCGGCCCGGTGGCCGGTGCCGGCACCAGATCGACGAGGGCCTCGCCGCCGACACAGAGCATGCGCCACCTCACGACTCGGATTGGATGGTTACCCGATAGTAGGGAGTCATACTAATCGGGCGTCCGACAACTGACCCGCGGAGGAATGGCCATGCCCGCCGAGCGTCTGTTGCCCAACCGGGAGGCAGCGGACCTCATCAAGCTGACCAGGGAGATCGCCAGGGACGAGCTGGCGCCGCTGGCCGCTCGCTACGAGGAGGAGGAGCGGTTCCCGCGCGAGCAGTTCCGGCTGCTCGGGCGGTCCGGGCTGCTCGGGCTGCCATACCCGGAGCAGTGGGGCGGCGGCGGGCTGCCGTACGAGGTGTACCTGCAGGTCCTCGAGGAGGTCGCGACCGCCTGGATGTCGATGGGCGTCGGCCTGTCGGTGCACGTCATGTCGTGCTTCGCGCTGGCCGAGTACGGCAGCGACGAGCAGCGGGCGCGGTGGCTCGGGGACATGCTGGGCGGCGAGCTGCTGGGCGCGTACGCGCTGTCGGAGACGCAGGCCGGCTCCGACGCGGCGGCCTTGTCGACCCGCGCGGTGCTGACCGGCTCCTCCTACGTCGTGAACGGCACGAAGGCGTGGATCACCCACGGCGACGAGGCCGACTTCTACACGACGATGGTCCGCACGTCGCCCGACCGCGGGCGTGGCATCAGCTGCCTGCTGGTCGACGCCGCGACGCCCGGGCTCTCCGCGGCCCCGCCGGAGCACAAGATGGGCCTGACGGGCTCACCGACGACCCAGATGATCTTCGCCGCCGCCGCCGTGCCCGCGGACCGGCTCCTGGGCGCCGAGGGTGAGGGTCTCAAGATCGCCCTCACCGCCCTCTCGTCCGGCCGGCTGGGCATCGCGGCGTGCTCGGTGGGCCTGGCGCAGGCCGCGCTGGACGAGGCACTGGCCTACGCCAGGGGCCGGTCCCAGTTCGGCCGCCCGATCATCGAGTTCCAGGGGATGGAGTTCCTGCTGGCCGACATGGCCGCGGCCGTCGAGTCCGCCAGGGCGACGTACCTGGAGGCCGCCCGCCGCCGCGACCGGGGCCTGACCTTCACCCGGCAGGCCTCGATAGCGAAGCTGGTCGCCACCGACGCGGCGATGAAGGTGACCACCGACGCGGTCCAGGTTCTGGGCGGGGCCGGCTACACGCGCGACTTCCCCGTGGAGCGCTACATGCGGGAGGCGAAGGTGGCCCAGATCTTCGAGGGCACGAACCAGATCCAGCGCATGCTCATCGCGAGGGACCTCCGCAAGACCTGACGACCCGCGAGTCCCCGACCCGCGAGTCCCCCGTTCCGAGCCGGGGACTCGTGGGGTCCGGGTGGGGGACTCGCGGGTTACTCCTGGTAGAACGGGTTGACGGTGACGCCCAGACCGGTGGCCTCGTCGAAGTGGTACACCTCGCGCCCGCCGACGAACACCCGCACCGCGCGGCTCATCACGTCCAGCGGGTCGCCCGACCACAGCACCAGGTCCGCGTCCAGCCCCGCCTTCAGCGCACCCACCCGGTCGTCGAGGCCCAACATCCGCGCCGGGTTCACCGTGATCGACCGCAGCGCCGTCTCCGAGTCCAGGCCCTCCTTCACGGCGAAGGTCGCCTGGTGCACCAGATAGTCGATCGGGACGACCGGGTGATCCGTCGTCAGCGCGATCTGCACGCCGGCCCGCGCCAGGATGCCCGGGTTGCGCATCGACCGGCGCCGAACCTCCACCTTGGACCGACCGACGATGAGCGGGCCGATGATCACCGGGATCTCCTTGGCCGCCAACGTGTCTGCCAGCAGGTGCCCCTCGGTGCCGTGGTTGACGATCAGCTTGTAACCGAACTCCTCGGCCAGCCTGATCGCCGTCGCGATGTCGTCCGCGCGGTGGCTGTGCTGGCACCACGGCACCTCGCCGTCGAGCACCCGCACCAGGATCTCCATCGTGTTGTCCCGGTCGAACGGCTTGCCCTCGCGGATCGCCCACTCCCGCGCCTCGCGGTAGTCCTGCGCCTTCGTGAACGCGTCCCGGATCACCGCCGCCACGCCGAGCCGGGTCGACGGCAGCTTCTTCTGCTCGCCGTACACCCGCTTCGGGTTCTCCCCGAGCGCGCTCTTCACGCTCACCGGCTCGCGCAGCAGCATGTCGTCGGCCGTGCGGCCCCACGACTTCACCGCCACGGTCCGCCCGCCGATCGGGTTGCCCGACCCCGGCTTGACGACCACCGTCGTCACCCCGCCGGCCAGCGCGTCGCGGAAGCCCTCGTCGTCCGGGTTGATCGCGTCCAGCGCCCGCAGCCGGGCGCCGTTCGGGTCGGTCGTCTCGTTGACGTCGACGCCGGCCCAGCCGTCGCCCTCCTCGAACACGCCCGCGTGACCGTGTGCCTCGACGAACCCGGGCAGCACCCAGGTCCCGGACGCGTCGACGATCTCGGCGTCGTCCGGAATGTCCACATCGGCCTCGGCGCCGACCGCGACGATCAACCCGTTGTCCACCAGCACGGTGCCACCCTCGATGGGCTCACCGTCGACCGGAACGACATATCCACCCGTGACTGCGGTACTCACAGCCGTGCAACCTACCCGTGCAGCGGCCGGATCCCCCACCGCCCGGTCCACGTGTCGCCCGGCGCGACGGTGATCAGGTCGGTCCCGGAGTTCAGTGCGTCCGGCGGGCAGGTCATCGGCTCGATGGCCACCGCGCGGGCGCCCTTGCCGGGGAACTCGGCCGGCGTGAACACCTGCACCCAGCCGAAAACCGGTTCCGCCCACACCTCGACGCCGCCGCCCGGGTGGGTGACCGAGTGCCGCACCAGGCCGTCCTCGCCGGGCACACAGCCGCCGAACGCCGTGTCCAGCTCGACCCCGCGCAGCGCGCGACCGCCCCGAAAGTCCAGGTCGGTGCCCTCCAGCGACTGCGGCTTGCCGCTGGGCACCATCGTCTCCTGGTCGACCGGCAGCACCGTGCCCGCGGCGAGCGTCAGCACGCAGTCGTCGACGTCCACGGTGCCCGGCCGCGGGTACGGGTGCGTGCCGACGCCCAACGGCATCTCCTCGCCGCCGGTGTTGCGCACCGTGTGGGTGACGGTCAGGCCGCCGTTGTCGAGTGCGTAGCCGATCGTCGTCCGGAACGGGAACGGCCAGCCCTGCGCCTCGGCGATCTCGACGGCCAGCGTGACGGCGGAGTCGCCGCGCTCGGCCACCGTCCACGGCTCGTGCCGCACGAGGCCGTGGATCGCGTTGCTCCGGACCGGTTCGGTGACCTCGAGCTGCTGGCGCACGCCCGCGTGTGACCAGGTAGCGCCACCGACCCGGTTGGGCCACGGCACCAGCACCGCGCCCGCGCCCATCGGTGGTTGGTCCTCCGCGCCGTAGGTCTCCACGTACGGCACGCCGGCCACCTCGAACGCCCGCAGCGACGCGCCGACCATCGTGACGACGGCCCGCGCGTCGCCGTCCCTGATCTCCAGCTGTTCTCCCGTAGGTCCGCTCATACGAACAGACCTTATTGCGGTGTCCTGGTCAGTCCTTCAACGCCTGCGGGTCGAAGTCCTCGACCACCTCGCCGCGGGACCTCAGCCAGGCCCGGTTGACGAAGTACAGGACGATGCCGGCGGCGATCAGGATGCCGGCGATGTAGTACTGGGCGGCGTCCCGACCGGACAGTCCGGGAATCGTGAGGTACAGGCAGAGAACCGCGCCCGCCACCGGCGCCCAGGTCGGCGCGCGGAAGGGCCGGTGCTCGGTCTTTTCCCTGCGCAGCACCAGAACCGCGATGTTGACCACGGTGAACACCAGCAGCAGCAACAGACCCGTCGTGCTGCCGAGCTTTGCCACCGCCGAGCTGCCGACGAACAGCACGAGCAGCGTCGCGATGCCGGTGGTGACGCCGATCGACACCCACGGCGTGCGGCGGAACGGGTGCACGGTCGCGAACCCGCGCGGCAGCACGCCTTCGGTGGCCATGCCGTACAGGAGCCGGCTCGCCATCAGCATGTTGATGAGGGCCGAGTTGATGACCGCGAGGAGTCCGATGATGGCGAACACGCGCAGCGGGAACCCGGGCGCGCCGACCTCGATGACCTTCAGCGGCGAGCTGGTGCCGGCGGCCTCGAGGTCCTCGGAGGACAGGAGCAGCGAGGAGGTGACCGCGACGAGGATATAGATCAGCGCGGCCGTGGCGGGGCCGGTGAGCAGCACCTCGGGAAGATCCGCTCGGGATCGCGGGTCTCCTCGGCCATGTTGACCGAGTCCTCGAAGCCGACCATCGCGAAGAACGCGAGCGACGTGGCCGCGGTGACCGCCGCCCAGGCGTTCTGGTGCGCAGCGGTCGACGCCGAGGTGACGCCGGAGCACATCACCGTGCAGGCGACCAGGAACGTGAGGAACTGAATGTTGAAGGCGCGGTTGGTATAGAGCGCGGCGCCCGCCGCCCGCGGGTACTTGCCGACGAGCTCCAAATAGCTGAACGCGGTGAGGAACGCGACCACGAACGCCGCCAGGAACGGGAGCCAGAGCGCGCCGCCAACTTTGCCGGCGACGTTTCCGGTCAGCGTGTAGATCCCGGTACCCAGGATGTCGCCGATCACGAAGAAGAACAGCAGCTTGGAACCCCCATGACGCGGTTCAGCGCCGGCTGTTTTCCTTCCGCGAACGCTGTGTTCTCGGTCACCATGGCCCTTGGGCATGCCCGATCTTGCGCCCGATGACCAGATCCGGATTGTTACTTACCCACCAACTACCTGGTTGGTGCGACGTAGCGCCAGAACGCCGGCAGACACCCGACGGCGACGACAGCCAGGACGATCACCAGCACTCCCCCGCCGGTGGCGGCCGAGGCGGTGCCGACACCGGCGGCGGTCCACCCGTGCACGAGGTCGGCGACCCGCGGCCCGCCGGCGACGACGACCGTGAACACGCCCTGCATGCGGCCGCGCATCTCGTCGGTGGCGTCGGTCTGCAGGATCGCGCTGCGGTACACCATGCTGACCATGTCCGCGGCGCCGGCGATCACCAGGAACATGACCGCGAGCCACAGCGAGTTCGCGAGGCCGAAGCCGATCACGGCGGCACCCCACGCGCAGATCGCGACGGTGACACCGACGCCGTGCCGCCGGATGTTGCCGATCCAGCCGGAGGCGAGGCCGCACAGGAGCGCGCCGATCGGGATGGCGGCGTAGAGCCAGCCGAGGGCGAGGCCGCCGCCGGGCGGGTCGCCGAAGGTGCGTTCGGCCATCTCCGGGAACAGCGCGCGGGGCATGCCGGCGACCATCGCGATGATGTCGAGCAGGAACGAGGCGAGCAGGACGTTCTTGGCGGCGAGGTAGCGGAACCCGGCGACGATGTCCTTCAGTCCCGCGCCTCGCTTGACGTCGCCCAGGGGTTTGATCGAGGGAAACTTGATCATCATCAGGGTCGCGACGACGAGGGCGACCGAGTCGACGAGGTAGAGGACCGGCAGACCGACGAGCGGCATGACGGCGCCGGCGAGCAGCGGGCCGAAGACCATGCCGAACGAGGAGACGGTGGCGGTCAGCGCGGTGGCCGACGGGAGGAGCCCGAGCGGCACGATGCGGGCGACCGCGGCGGTGCGCGTCGGGATGTTGATCGCGACGAACGCCTGCTGGACCGCGAGGAGGCTGAGGATGAGCCAGACGTTGTCGATGCCGGCGACGGCCTGGAGCCAGAAGAGGACCGAGGTGGCCGCGACGGCGACGTTGCTGACGAGGATCACGGTCCGCCGGTCGACCGCGTCGGCGATGGCACCGCCCCACAGGCCGAAGATCAGCAGCGGGACGAGCCCGAACGCCCCGGTGAGGCCGACGAACCCGGACGACCCGGTGATGTCGAAGACCTGCTTGGGCACGGCGACGGTGGTGAGCTGGCTGCCGACGGCCGTGATGGCGGTGGTGACCCAGAGCCGCCGAAAGGCGGGAACGGCGAGCGGCCGCGTGTCGATGGCGATCCGCCGAACCCGGCGACCTGCGGTTACCCCCACGCAGAGAGCTTAGGTCAGCTAACGACCGGGTTGCCCGTGACAGCCCTCACCGCCACCGCCCAGAACCCGCCCCCGACAACGTCAACGAATCCCGCGAGTCCAACGCTCAGGACCCGCGAGTCCAACGTTCGGATGCGGCGCTCGGGTCGCGGGTGTTGGACTCTCGGGTCGCGGGTGGTGGACTCTCGGGTCGCGGGTGGTGGACTCGCGGGTCGCGGGTGGTGGACTCGCGACTTCTCGGCGCCCGGGGCCGCGGAAGCTCCGTGTGGTCGGCTACGGGCCGAGGCGCTCGACCTTCCAGCCGTCGCGCTTCAGGTTGAACTGCAGGCGGTCGTGCATGCGGTCGCGGCGGCCCTGCCAGAACTCGACCACCTCCGGGCGGATGCGCCAGCCGCCCCAGTGCGGGGGTACCGGCACCTCGTCGGCGTCGGCGAAGCGGCGTTGCACGTTCGCGAGCGCGTTCTCCAGCGCGGTCCGCCCACTGACCACAATGGACTGTGGCGAGGCCCAGGCGCCGAGCTGGGAGCCGCGTGGGCGGCTGGCCCAGTACGTGGCGGTCTCGGCGAAGCTCACCTTCTCGACCGTGCCGCGGACCGTCGCCTGGCGGTGCAGCGTGTACCAGGGGAACGTGGCCGACGCGTACCGCGTGGCCATCAGGTCGTGGCTCTTGGCGGAGGTGTAGTTCGTGAAGAACACGACGCCGCGCTCGTCCAGGCCCTTCGCGAGCACGGTGCGGGACGCGGGCAGGCCGTCGGCGTTGGCGGTGGCCAGGACCATCGCGTTGGGCTCGGGCGCGGATGCCCGGATGGCGTCGTCGAGCCAGGCTTGCAGCTGCTCGTGCCAGGTCTCGGCGAGCTCGCCCTCACTCAGCGTGCCCTCCTCGTAGGAGACCCGCATCTTCGGCAGCTGCACGGCGATGCTGCTGGTCGCGATCTCGGCGTCCGCCATACCTGAGCTCCTAGCCGTGAAGGGGTTGCCTCACACTCCGCATATCGAGGGAGGGCCTGCCGCCGATCGCCGGAAAGCCCTCATCCGTCGAAGGTACGGGTAATTCGCCCGCACGGAAACCGCACGGCGGGTGATGGCCCCCACCCGAATCGATCCCGGACCGTGATACGGCCGGCGGCTAGGCCGGACGGGTGATGGAGGCGAGGAACACGGCCCGGATCTCGGTGGCGACGGCCTCCACCGGCAGCGGCGGCTGGTGCGCCTGCCACTCGCGGAGAATCCCGGTCATCGCACCGACCAGGGCGATGGCCGTCAGGTGGTAGTCGCGCTTGGGGGCGAGCCCGGCCTCGGCGACGCGGTTGCACTCCGCCTCGATGAAGTCGGTGTACCGGGTGAACCAGTCCCGGTGCTGGAGCTCCATCGCCTGGCTGATGCCCGGCGCCTCGACGTAGTTCAGCCGCGGGTAGCGCGGGTCCGATGTGACAGCGGCGACGAAGGCGTCCAGCAGCGTGGTGATCCGGGTGAGCGGCTCGGCGTCGGCGAGCGAGTCGAGCACCGGCAGCATGCGCTTCATCGCCTCGGTGTTGATGTGCGCGTGCAGCTCGAGGAGCAGCGCCTCCTTGCTGGCGAACTTCTCGTAGAAGTTCCGGGTCGACACCCCGGCCCTGGCACACAGGTCCGCGATCTTGGTCTTGTGATAGCCACGCGAGGTGAACTCGTCCAGTGCGGCCTCGAGCAGCCGCTCCCGCCGCTCGGCGCGCCGCTGCTCGGTGTCGACGCCCCGGTACATGCGGCTGTGCGAGCCCTGCCCCATCGGACCTACCTACTCCCTCAGCTGTAATGATGCCGGGAATTTCCCAACTGGACAGCACCGGCCAGTTGGTCTAGCTTCTGAAAATACCGATTACCACTGTGATGGCAACCACGCGAGGTCGTCGATGACGCGAATCTTCCCACGGTCACTCGGTCAGGTGCTCTGGAGTTTGCTGGCGGTGCTCACTGTGTTGTTCGCCGTGCCAGGTCAGGCAACCGCCGTCCCGGTGGGAGTTCCCGCACCTTCAGGCGATCCGTTTTACACCCCGCCGCAACCACTTCCGGCAGGGGTCCCCGGGGATGTCATTCGGCAGCGCACGGTAAACGTGTACGCGGAACCACTCGGTGTGTTCCCGATGCCGGTGAACGCCTGGCAGATTCTTTACCGCTCAACTTCCGCGACGGGTACCGCCGATGCGGTATCCGGAACGTTGCTGGTGCCGAAGGCGCCGTGGCAGCGCGGCGGTGCGCGGCCGCTCGTGAGCTACGCGGTCGGCACGCACGGCCTCGGCGACTCGTGCGCGCCTTCCTACAAGCTGCGCACCGGCACCGAGAACGAGATCCTCCTGATCAGCCAGGCGCTGCTGCGGGGCTGGGCGGTCGTGCTCACCGACTACGAGGGCCTCGGCACGCCCAGCCGGCACACGTACGCGGTCGGCCGGTCCGAGGGCCACGCGGTGCTGGACGCGGCCCGCGCGGCGGCCCGAGTGCCGGGCTCTGGACTGTCCGCGTCGGGCCCGGTCGGCGTGTTCGGCTACTCGCAGGGCGGTCAGGCGACGACGTTCGCCGGTGAGCTGGCGCCGACGTACGCACCGGAGCTGAACCTGGTCGGCATCGCGACCGGCGGCGTGCCGGCGGATCTCGCGGCGGTGGCCCGGTTCAACGACGGCAACGTCGGCTTCTCCCTCGTGCTGGGCGCGGCCGTGGGCTATGCGGCGGCCTACCCGGACGTGCCGTTCGAGCAGATCCTCAACGACACCGGCCGGGCGACCGTGCCGCGCGTGGCGCAGGCATGCACCGTGGAGCTGGCGACGATCGCGCCTTTCCGCCACCTCAACGACTTCGTCACGGTGCCCGACCCGCTGGCCGACCCGCGCTGGCAGGCTCGGCTGACCGAGAACCGCGCCGGCACCCGCGCCCCGGCGGCGCCGGTGTACCTCTACCACGGCACGGCGGACGAGCTGATTCCGCTGGCCGTCGGCCGCCGGCTGCGCACGCAGTGGTGCGACCTTGGCGCGTCGGTGCGGTGGCAGGAGATCCCGCTGGCGGAGCACATCCTCGGCGTGAGCGTGGGCGGCCCCGCGGCGATGACCTGGTTGGGTGACCGCTTCGCCGGCAGGCCCGTGACCAGCAACTGCTGAGCTAGGCTGATCGCATGACCGTCGCGTCGTGGCCCGATCACCTCCTCACGCTGGAGGAGTGGGACGCGTTACCAGAGGACACCTCTCGGCATGTCGAACTGGTCGAAGGAGTTCTGGTCGTGTCCCCCCGGGCCGCCCCGCACCACAACACCGCGATGGGCAATCTGATGGTCGCCATCAACCGACAGCTGCCCAGCACCCTCGTTGCCACCCAGGACAGCGAGGTAGTGGTCAATCCTGGCTTCCCGGCGACCGTCCGAGCTCCTGATGTGCTGGTGACGAGCGCCAGTCGGTATCGGCAGAACCCGCCTCGGTTCGACGCCGGCGACGTGCTGCTCGCCATCGAGATCATCTCCCCGGGCAGCGTCACGACCGATCGAGTGACCAAGCTCGTGCAGTACGCCCAAGCCGGCATACCGCATTACTGGATCGTCGATCTGAAGGAGCCGGCGACGCTGGTTGCGCACACTCTGGTCGATGGCTGCTACGAGGTCGCGGCCAAGGCCACCAGCAAGGTGACGCTTGCCGAGCCGGCGACCGTCACGGTCGATGTCAGCCGGTTGACCGAGCCGCGGTACTGAGGTCCAGGTGGCGTAGCGCCGTCACCGCGTCGTCGGCGAGGGCGGTGCTCAGCGTGCCGCCCGCGGCCAGCGGGGTTCTCGACCACCATTCGCCGCTGGCGGGGTCGGGGCGGGTGCCGTCGAGGCGTAGTTCGGTCGCCAGGACGCGTTTCCCGGCCAGGTAGGCCACGCTCGCCTGGAGGTCCGGGTCGCCGATCGTCAGGTGCTGGCGCAGGACCGGGCGGCCCGCGCGGGTGACGGTCGTCGACGTGGTGAGGATGCCCGGGCGTTCGCCGGTGCGACCGAGGACCAGGACCTCCCGGGTGTGCAGGCGGGCATCCGCGGCCAGGGTCGCGGTCAGCGACGCGATGTGGTTCGCCCGGGCCGTGACCACGGTCGGCTCGGGGCGGTAGTGGAGGCTTGCGCCCTCGGCCACGTGCAGGTGGACCACCGCACGGCTGGGCGCGCCGTGCGGTCCCGGCAGGGCCAGGGTCGCGGCGACCCCGGTCAGAACCAACGACGCTGACCGTCCTACGTGGACGGTCAGGGTCAGCTCGTCGCCGCCCAGCGGGGCCGCGGCGGAGTTGAGCAGGTGGACCACCGCCGAGCCACCGGCACCGCGGACCGGGATCAGGGTCAGCGGGGACGCCGAGCGGAGCACCCGGACCACGTTGCGCCCGGCGCGGCACTCGACCTCCAGGCGGGCCGAAGCCTTCACACCAGGACCAGCTGCTCGCGCACCCAGCTCGCTACGGCCGGTGCGTCCGGGGTGTCCACAAGGGACTGCAGCACCACCGGCAGGCCGCCGCGGATGCGCTCGGCGTCGCCGGACATCACGGTCAGGTCGGCGCCCACCAGCGGCGCTAGTGTCGTGAGTCCGAGGAACGTTTGCGTTTGCCGGGGCCCAGATCGCCCCTGGCCGCGTTGTCGGGGAAACCCGAATACGACCCGGTATGAGGGATTCCCTCCGCCTCGCCAGGAACGATCTGGATCCCCGGCAAACATCAAACAACCTCGAACTCACGACACTAGGTCGGTCTTGTTGATCACCAGCAGGTCGGCGGTCGTCACGCCCGGGCCGCCCTTGCGCGGAACCTTGTCACCACCCGCCACGTCGACCACGAAGATCTGGCGGTCGACCAGGCCGCGGGAGAACACCGCGGTCAGGTTGTCGCCGCCGCTCTCGATGATCACCAGGCGCAGCCCCGGAAACCGGTCCGTCAGCACATCCACCGCGTCCAGGTTCGCGGTGATGTCGTCCCGGATCGCCGTGTGCGGGCAGCATCCGGTCTGTACCGCCTCGATCCGCGACGGGTCCAGCACGCCCGCCCGGCGCAGGAAGTCCGCGTCCTCGGTCGTGTAGATGTCGTTGGTCACCACCGCGACCTCGACGTCGGTCAGCGCCCGGCAGAGCGCCGCCACCAGCGCGGTCTTGCCGCTGCCGACCGGACCGCCGACGCCGATCCGCAGCGGGCGACCGCCGGAGGGCGGCGCCCGGTGCGGGTCCGGCTCGGCGACCGTCGGGTCGAAGCTCACGGGGTGGGTGTGCTCGTGATCAGCTCGCAAAGAGACGCACCTCTTCTCGGTGATGCCGGTCGTGTTCCTCGGCCAGCAGGTCCAACCCCGGCGCGCCGGGCGCGGGCAGCAGCGCCGGATCGAGCCCCGCCGACGCCGCGGCCGACGCCGCGACCGAGCGCAGCACGGGGGCCAGCTCGGCGACGATCCCGTTGACCCGCAACGGATCCAGCCCCAGCAGCCGCACGGCCGCGCTCGCCGGCCCGCTCACCGACAGGTATGCCGCGGCCAGCGAGGCGTCCGCGGGCGCGCCGCCACCCGCCCCGACCACCGCGCCCAGCACGATCGCGTGGTGCGGCCGCGGCGTCGCGGCCAGCAGGGAGCGCAAGGGTGATCCACACCCACTGTCCACAGTGGGGATAACACTCGCGGCCCGCGCGGTCGCCCGGCCCTGCGCCCGCGACGCGGAGCGCTGCGCCGCGGACGGTGTCCGCGCGTCCAGCTCGACGTCCAAAGTGGACCATAGGTTGGCGCCGCGCAGCGCGCAGTGCGCGGCGGCCGCGGCGAACGCCGCGGCCAGCGAGCCCGCCGTGCGCAGCCGGCCGAGCAGGAACGGCGGCAGGTCGTCCTCGGCACGCACCAGCCCGCGCGCGGCCGCCTCCTCCAGCCCGCCGGAGTGCACGTGCCCGCCCCCGGGGAACCGGGAGTCGGCCAGCAGCAACGCCAGGACGTCCATCAGAACAGGAAGTAGCGCTGCGCCATCGGCAGCTCCGCCACCGGCGCCGGCTCGATCAGCTCGCCGTCGACGTGCACGGCGAAGCTGTCCGGGTCGACCGTCACGTCGGGCAGCGCGTCGTTGCCGATCATGTCCGCCTTCGTGACCCGCCGGGTGTCGGTGACCGCCACCATCGGTGTCGCCGTGCCGAGCCGGTCGGCCAGCCCGAGCGCGGCGGGCGCGACGAAGTGCAGGCTCGACGCGGACGCCACCCGCGGCGCGGCGCCGTACATCGGCCGGGCCAGCACGGGCTGCGGCGTCGGGATCGAGGCGTTCGCGTCACCCATCGCCGCCCACGCGATGAACCCGCCCTTGAGCACCAGCGACGGCTTCACCCCGAAGAACTTCGGCTCCCACAGCACCAGGTCCGCGAGCTTGCCGACCTCGACCGACCCGATCTCGTGCGCGAGCCCGTGCGCGATCGCCGGGTTGATCGTGTACTTCGCCACGTACCGCCGGGCCCGCAGGTTGTCCGCCGCGCCGTCACCCGCCAGCGTGCCGCGGCGGCGCTTCATCACGTGCGCGGTCTGCCAGGTCCTGATGACCACCTCGCCGATCCGGCCCATCGCCTGCGAGTCCGACCCGATCATCGAGATCGCGCCCAGGTCGTGCAGCACGTCCTCGGCCGCGATGGTGGTCGGCCGGATGCGGCTCTCCGCGAACGCCAGGTCCTCCGGCACCGACGGGTTCAGGTGGTGGCACACCATCAACATGTCCAGGTGCTCGTCGATGGTGTTCACCGTGTGCGGCCGGGTCGGGTTGGTCGAGGAGGGCAGCACGTTCGGCAGGCCCACCACGCGGATGATGTCCGGCGCGTGCCCGCCGCCCGCACCTTCGGTGTGGTAGGCGTTGATCGACCGGCCGCCGATCGCATCCACAGTGGACTCGACGAAGCCGGCCTCGTTCAGCGTGTCGGTGTGGATCGCCACCTGCACACCCGACTCGTCGGCCACCCGCAGGCACGCGTCGATCGCGGCCGGCGTGGTGCCCCAGTCCTCGTGCAGCTTGAACCCGCCCGCGCCGGCCGCGAGCTGCTCGCGCAGCCCTTCGGCCGAGACCGTGTTCCCCTTGCCCAGCAACAGGACGTTCACCGGCTGGCCGTCCATCGCCTGCAACATCCTGGCGAGGTTGAACGCGCCCGGCGTGACCGTGGTGGCCTTGCTCCCCTCGGCGGGCCCGGTGCCGCCGCCGACCAGCGTGGTCAGCCCGGACGCGAGCGCCGTCTCCGTCAACTGTGGACAGATGAAGTGGACATGGCAGTCGATCCCGCCCGCGGTGAGGATCTCCCCGTTGCCGCCGATCACCTCGGTCGACGGCCCGATCACCAGCGCGGGGTCGACGCCGTCCATCGTGTCGGGGTTGCCGGCCTTGCCGACGGCGACGATCCGCCCGTCCCGCACCCCGACGTCCGCCTTCACCACGCCCCAGTGGTCGAGCACGACGACGCCGGTGATCACGAGGTCCGGCGCGCCGTCCGTGCGGGTGGCGGTCGACTGGCCCATCGACTCGCGGATCACCTTGCCACCGCCGAAGATGACCTCGTCGCCCGAGCCGCCGGGACCGCGCGACCGGTCCTCGGTGACCTCGACCAGCAGATCCGTGTCCGCCAACCGGATCCGGTCGCCGGTGGTCGGCCCCAGCAACGACACGTACCGGGACCTGTCGACGGTACTCACAGCTCCCCCGCGAGCTCGGCCCGCAGCCCGGGCACGATCCGACGGCCGGCGAGCGGCACCAGCGTGACCTCCCGCTCCACCCCCGGCTCGAACCGCACCGACGTCCCCGCCGGGATGTCCAGCCGGTGCCCCCACGCCTGGTCCCGGTCGAACTCGAGCCCGGGGTTGGCTGCGGCGAAGTGGTAGTGCGAGCCGACCTGCACCGGCCGGTCCGCGGTGTTGCGGACGACGAGCCGCACCCGCGGCCTGCCGGGGTTCAGCTCGACCGGCTCGGCGGCCGGGACGACCTCTCCAGGAATCACCGCGCCTCCTCAGGCGATCGGGCTGTGGACGGTCACGAGCTTGGTGCCGTCCGGAAAGGTCGCCTCGACCTGGACCGAGTCGATCATCTCCGGAATGCCGTCCAGGACCTGCTCGCGAGACAGCACTGAACGGCCGCTCGACATCAGCTCACCGACCGAACGCCCGTCCCGCGCGCCCTCGACGACGTGGTCGGTGATCAGCGCGACGGCCTCCGGGTAGTTCAGCCGGACACCGCGGGAAAGTCGCCGCCGCGAGACCTCGGCAGCCATGGCTACCAGCAGCTTGTCCCGTTCCTGGGGAGTCAGGTGCATGGGAAGAGGTCTACCACCGGACCGCACCCGTTTCGATTCAGGAAACGCAGGCGTAACACCGGCTTTCTGAATCGTTCTCCTGAATCGTGACCGAAACCACCGGCCGTGACAATTGCCACAACGCCTCGAACAGGAGGAAAGTTGCAGAAACCGCGCGGTGAAGCCCGGTGCCGGGGGTTCCGGGAGCACCGAAAGTCGATCACCGCGCGCGTCTGTTCGGGGGCGGCGGAGAGGCTGAAACGATGCACAGCGCGGTGCGGCAGGTCGAGACGACTCCAGCGGCTGCGGAGCCGGACGACGGTTACCGCCCTGGCCTGGAAGGCGTGGTCGCGTTCCGCACCGAGATCGCCGAACCGGACCGCGACGGCGGCGCGCTGCGTTACCGCGGGGTGAACATCGAGGACCTCGTCGGCAAGGTCACCTTCGGCGACGTGTGGGCCCTGCTCGTCGACGGCCGCTTCGGCAAGGGACTGCCGCCCGCCGAGCCGTTCCCGATCCCGGTGCACACCGGCGACGTCCGGGTCGACGTGCAGGCCGCGCTCGCGATGCTCGCCCCGATCTGGGACTACAAGCCGCTCCTGGACGTCAGCGACGCCGAGGCCCGCGAGCATCTCG
The DNA here is from genome assembly GCF_009379765.1 of Actinophytocola sp. Lineage (GTDB taxonomy): Bacteria > Actinomycetota > Actinomycetes > Mycobacteriales > Pseudonocardiaceae > Actinophytocola. The sequence continues at coordinate 35,005 of NZ_WHTD01000040.1, forward strand.
CCCGCGCGTCGGTGATGGCGCTGTCCTATGTGGCCCAGTCCGCGCGGGGCATCGGCCGGCCCGCGGTGCCGCAGGCGCGCATCGACGAGTGCGACACGATCACCGAGCGGTTCATGACCCGCTGGCGTGGCGAGCCCGACCCGGCGCAGGTGCGTGCCGTGGACGCGTACTGGGTGTCCGCGGCCGAGCACGGGCTGAACGCGTCGACGTTCACCGCCCGGGTGATCGCCTCCACCGGCGCGGACGTGGCGGCGGCGATGTCCGGCGCGATCGGCGCGATGTCCGGCCCGCTGCACGGCGGCGCGCCGGCGCGGGTGCTGCCGATGATCGAGGAGGTCGAGAACGTCGGCGACGCGCGCAAGGTCGTCGCGTCCATCCTGGACCGCGGTGACCGGCTGATGGGCTTCGGCCACCGGGTGTACCGGGCCGAGGACCCGCGCGCCCGAGTACTCCGGCGCACCTGCCAGGAGCTCGGCGCGGTCCGTTACGAGGCGGCCGCCGAGCTGGAGCAGGCCGCGCTCACCGAGCTGCGCGAGCGCAGGCCGGACCGCGCGATCGAGACGAACGTCGAGTTCTGGGCGGCGGTCATCCTCGACTTCGCGAAGGTGCCGCCGCACATGATGCCGGCGATGTTCACCTGTGCCCGGACGGCCGGCTGGTGCGCGCACATCATGGAGCAGAAGCGAACCGGCCGCCTGGTGCGCCCGTCCGCCCACTACGTCGGTCCTGGTCCGCGCGGTGTGGACGAGATCGAGGGCTGGGAGACCGTCAACCACGCCTGAGCGTTGGACTCGCGGGTCCCGAGCGTTGGACTCGCCGGTCCCGAACGTTGGACTCGCGGGTTCTGGGCGTTGGACTCGCGGGTTCTGGGGGGTTGGGGGTCAGCCGCGGGGGACGGGGTGTCCGTCGAACGGTTGACACCGGGGTTCAGTCGCATGGGCGTCCCTGGGCAGGGGCTCCGCGCGACACGATCTCCCCATGACCGCCATACAGGTTCGAGGACTTCGCAAGTCCTACGGCAACTTCCTCGCGGTGGACGGGGTCGACATGGACATCCCTCCCGGGCAGGTTTTCGCGCTGCTCGGTCCGAACGGGGCCGGCAAGACCACCACCGTCGAGATTCTCGAGGGACACCGCAGCCGCACCGCGGGTGAGGTGTCCGTCCTGGGGACCGACCCGGCCACCGCGGGCCGCGCCTGGCGCGCCCGCATCGGGATCGTGCTGCAGACCGCCAACGACGCCGCCGAGCTGACCGTCGCAGAGAGCGTGCGGCACTACGCCGGCTACTACCCCGACCCGGCCGAGCCGGAGGCCGTGATCGAGCAGGTCGGCCTCACCGAGAAGGCGGGCTCGCGGGTCAAGGCACTCTCCGGCGGCCAGCGCCGGCGCCTCGACGTCGCGCTCGGCATCATCGGCCGGCCCGAGCTGGTGTTCCTCGACGAGCCGACCACCGGCTTCGACCCTGAGGCGCGCCGCTAGTTCTGGGACCTCATCCGGATCCTCGCCGCCGACGGCACCACGATCCTGCTGACCACCCACTACCTCGACGAGGCCGAGGCGCTCGCCGACGAGGTCGCGGTGATCGCCGGCGGCAAGATCGTCGCCAGGGGCACGCCCGCCACGCTCGGCGGCCGGTCCACCGCGAAGGCCACGGTGAGCTGGGTCGACCACCACGGCCCGCGCTCGATGCTCACCGACACCCCGACCGCGCTGGTCAACGAGCTCTCCGCGGGAGGGCGCGAGCTCACCGAGCTGACCGTCACCCGGCCGAGCCTGGAGGACACCTACCTCGAGCTGATCGGAGGCACCCGATGACCGCCACCCTGGAGCGGACCGCCCTGCCGAGCGTGCTGCGCGTGAGCCTCGCCCGCGGTGGCCTCGAACTCAAGCAGTTCTTCCGGCAGAAGGAGCAGGTGGTCTTCACCTTCACCTTCCCCGCGCTGATCCTGATCCTGCTCGGCTCGATCTTCGACGACAACTACCAGGGCTCCGGGGTCACCGCCGGCCAGGTGTTCGCCGCCAGCATGGCCGGCGCCGGCATCGTCGCGACGTCGTTCCTCAACCTGGGCATCGGCGTCGCGGACGACCGGGAGAACGGCACGCTCAAACGCCTGCGCGGCGCGCCGATCCCGCCGACGGCCTACTTCTTCGGCAAGGTCATCCTGGTCGCGGTGGCGAGCATCGCCGAGGTGATCGTGCTGGTCGCGGTCGGCATGCTGCTGTTCGATGTGGAGCTGCCCTCGGACGCGGGCCGCTGGTTCACCTTCGCCTGGGTGTTCGTGCTCGGCACGATCTCCTGCTCGCTGCTGGGCATCACGATCAGCTCGCTCGCGAAGAACGCGCAGAGCGCGGCGGCGATCACCAACCTGCCCTACGTGGCGCTGCAGTTCCTGTCCGGCGTGTACATCCCGATCAGCAGCGTGCCGGACTGGATGATCAACGTCAGCTCGTTCTTCCCGATCAAGTGGGTCGCCCAGGGCTTCCGCTCGGTGTTCCTACCGGACAGCATGATGGCCAGGGAGGCGGCAGGATCATGGGAGCACGGGACGACCGCGCTGGTCCTCGGCGCCTGGTGCGTGATCGGAGTAGTGCTGTGCCTGCTGACGTTCCGGTGGACCAACCGCCGCGAGGGGTGAGCCGCCCGAGCCCGGCGTCGGCCTTCGACGCCGGGCTGCGGTGGTTCCGGTTGTGGGACGGCTACTTCGCCCTCGGCTACGTCGCGCTGGTCGCCCTGCTGCTCAACTCCGACGAGCCGGCGCCGGCCGCGAAGGCGGTCACCGTGGCGTGCCTCTCGCTGATCGCGGTCTGGTACGTCACCTTCGGCCGCCGGGCCATCCTGCTCGACCGGGCGATCGGGCCGGCCCGCGGGCGGATCTTCGCCGCCGGTCTGGCCGTGCTGCTGACGGTGGCCGTGCTGGTCGAGTCCTCCGCGGCGTTCGCGCTGTTCGCGGTGTGCCCGATGGTCTTCATGAGCCTGCGGCTCGGGGAGGCCATCGCGGTGATCATCCCGATCAACCTGCTGCCGGCGCTCACCGTGGTGATCGACGACGGCATCGGCGAGGTGGTCCCCAAGGTCGGCCCCACGACGCTGCTGACCATCGCGTTCGCGGTGTTCTTCGGCACCTGGATCAACCGCGTCATAGCGCAGAGCGAGGAACGCGCGGAGCTGATCAAGGAGCTCGAGCAGAGCCGGGAGGAGGTCGAGCGGCTCTCCCGCGAGGCCGGGGTGTCGGCCGAGCGCGCGCGGCTCGCCGCGGAGATCCACGACACGCTCGCCCAGGGGTTCACCAGCCTGGTGACGCTCGTGCAGGCCGCGGAGTCCGAACTGGACGGTGACCCGGCGAAGGCGCGGCGGCACCTGGAGCTCGCCGCCCGCACCGCGCGGGAGAACCTCGGCGAGGCCCGGGCGCTGGTGGCCGGGCTGATGCCCTCGGCGATGGGCACCGGGTCGCTGGACGACGCGATCCGGCGCCAGGTCGAGCGGCTGGCCGAGGAGACGCCGGTGAAGGCGACCTACCGGGTGGAGGGCGAGAGTGTCGCGCTGCCCACGGCGACCGAGGTGGTGCTGCTGCGCACGGTGCAGGAGTCGCTGACCAACGTGCGCAAGCACGCGGGCGCCTCGATGGTGACGATCTGCTTGCGGGTCAACGGAACCGCGGCCAACCTGCGGGTGACCGACGACGGTTCCGGGTTCGACCCGTCGCGCGCGTTCGAGGGGTACGGCTTGCGCGGCATGCGGTCCAGGGCCGGCCAGATCGGCGGCTCCCTGTCCGTCCACAGTGGAGTGTCAGGTACGACGGTGGAGCTGGAGGTGCCGCGTTGATCCGGATCATGTTGGTGGACGACCATCCGGTGGTCCGGGAAGGGCTGCGCGGGATGCTGGAGGCCGAGCCGGACCTGACCGTGGTCGGCGAGGCGGGTTCCGGGGAGGAGGCCGTCGCGCAGGCCAGGGTGGTCGAGGCGGACGTGATCCTGATGGACCTGCGGATGCGTGGGCTCGACGGGGTGGGCGCGACCGAACGGATCCTGGCGGAGTCGTCGCGGGCGCGGGTGGTGGTGCTCACGACGTACGAGACGGACGCTGACATCCTGCGCGCGGTTGAGGCCGGCGCGTCGGGGTACCTGTTGAAGGACGCGTCCCGGGCCGACCTCGCCGGAGCGATCCGGGCGGCGGCGCGGGGTGAGACCGTGCTCGCGCCGTCGGTGGCCGGCAAGCTCGTCAACCAGGTCCGCCGGCCGGCGCAGCAGACGCTGTCCGCGCGGGAGGTGGAGGTACTGGCACTCGTGGCGAAGGGTCTGACCAACGCGGAGATCGGGCGGTCGCTGCACATCACCGAGGCGACGGTGAAGACGCACCTGCTGCGGTCGTTCGGCAAGCTGGGCGTGTCGGACCGGACGGCGGCGGTGACCACCGCGATGGCGCAGGGCCTGCTGCCCTGACCAGCGGATCGTTAGCAGCGGTAATTGGTAATGACCGACGACCAATCCGGAGTGGGCGACCCATCAGACAGAATGCGGCCATGCTGCCTACCACCGAGCTCGCGTTACTCCGCCGCGTCGCCGTCGAGCAGGCGGAACGCCGCGCGCCGTCGCTGGTCGCGGCCGTCGTCCGCGGCCAGGAGCCGCTGTGGACCGGCGCGCGCGGCTCGGTCGACGGTTCCGCGCCGACGCCGGACACCCAGTACCGGATCGGGTCGATCACCAAGTCGTTCGTGGCCGTGCTGGTGATGCGGCTGCGCGACGAGGGTCTGCTGGACCTCAACGACCCGCTGGACAAGCACGTCAGCGGGACGTCGTTCGGGCACCTGACGGTGGCGCAGCTGCTCTCGCACACCGCGGGCCTGACGTCGGAGTCGCCGGGGGCGTGGTGGGAGCGCGCGGTCGGCGCCGACTGGCCGGCGCTGGTGGAGAGCATGTCCCGCGAGCCCGCGCGGCACCGGGCCGGCGAACGGTTCCACTACTCGAACGTGGGCTACGGCGTGCTGGGGCAGCTGGTGGCGGAGCTGCGCGGCGCCCCGTGGACGTCCGTGCTCGCCGACGAGGTACTGGCACCGCTGGAGATGACCCGCACCTCGCCCGCACCGGTCGCGCCGCACGCCCTGGGTTGGGCGGTGCACCCGTACGCGGACGTGTTGATGCCCGAGCCGACGCCCGACGCCGGGGCGATGGCGCCGGCCGGCCAGCTGTGGTCGACGGTGACCGACCTGGCGAGGTGGGTGCGCTTCCTCGCCGGGGACACCGGTGGCGTGCTGCACCCGGACACGGTGGCGGAGATGCGCGCGCCGGCGGCCGTCGAGGACGGGGCCGCGTGGACCTCCGGCTACGGCCTCGGCCTGCAGACGTTCCGCGACGGCGGCCGCCAGTACGCGGGCCACGGCGGCTCGATGCCCGGCTTCCTGGCGAGCGTGGTGGTCGACCCGGCCACGACCACCGGTGCGCTGACGCTGGCCAACAGCACGGCCGGGGTCGGGGTGTCGGCGCTGAGCTTCGACATGATCAAGCTGGTGGACGAGTACGAGCCGGCGCTGCCCGCCGAGTGGGCACCGCTGCCGGCCGTCTCCCCCGACCTGCTGGCGCTGACCGGCGAGTGGTTCTGGGGCCCGATGCCGTTCGTCCTGCGGTTGCTGCCCGGCGAGTGGCTGGACCTGCGGCCGGCGGCCGGCTCCGGCCGCGGCTCCCGCTTCCGGCCGGTCGCCGAGGGCGCGTGGGTGGGCCTGGACGGCTACTACGCCGGCGAGACGCTGCGCCTGCACCGCCACGCGGACGGGTCCTCGAGCCACCTCGACCTGGCGACGTTCGTGTTCACCCGCACCCCGTACGACCCGGAGGCCCCGATCCCGGGCGGCCTGGACCGAGGCCACTGGCCGACCACCGGCTGACGCACCCGGCCGGCTCAGCCCAGGTCCGGCGCGATGTCGACGACGGTGCAGCCGTGCAGTTCGCGTACCAGCTGCGCGGCGCGGACCCAGCGGACAGCGGGGTCGTCGAAGGTCAGGGTCGCGTCCTCGACCGGTGCCAGTGCACCCGGCAGGTAGCGGACGCCGTAGACCCCGCTGACGGTGGAGTGGCGCACCCGAACCGTGACGTAGCCCTTCCGCAGGGCCGGGCACGCCCGGATCGAGGTGCCGGCGCAGGGCAGGCAGACCGGCGGCTCGATGGCGGCCATGCGTTCCGGCCAACCGGGCCAGTCCTCGCGAAAGTCCCGGAGCATCCACAGGACCCCGCGGCCGGTGCGGTCGGCCGGGCCCGCGCAGACCTGGCACAGGAGCCGGCGCATGGCTCGGCGCTGCCGCAGCGGGTGGACCTTGCCGAACTCCGGCCGCCCGTGGCCGGGGCGGGAGGGCATCCGCGGCCACAGGACGCCGTTGCCATCCCGGTCGCCCATGGTCTCGTCGGCGTAGGCGATGCCGAACCGCGGGTGTTCGACCACCTGGGCGGGCAGTGGCCGTTCCGTGCTCCACGTCGTGATGTACGGCACCGTCATGACTGCCGCGCCAGGAGCGTGCGGCATGCCGAGCATGACGCGGCGGCCATGTCCGGTGACAGGTCCTCGACCAGCAACGCGCCGCAGACCGCCGTACCGTCGCTCGCGCGAACATGCCGGCGGTGCGGCTCGCGGTCGGCGTGTCCCCAGGTGACGGAGCGCAGCCGCGCGTGCCGCCGCACGGCATTGCCGAGCTCGACCAGGTCGTGCCCGAGCGCGGCGCCGTCGTCGGGTGGGTGCGGCCGCGCGGCGTCGCGGTCGAGAGTGCCCAGGATGTACCGCGCGATGCGGGTGTTGGCACTGGCCAGGCTGGCCATGAGCACCGACTCGTCGTGGTCCATCCGGCTGTCACGCTGCCCTTCTTCTTCACTCGTGCGACGCTGTGTCCGCGGTTCTTCACGGAACGTAAGGCGTTGACCGCAGTGACAGAAAGGCGGACAGGAATGGGCGGCAGGCACCGACCGGGCTCACCACGGGACCGGTCGCTGGGCGCGGAGCTGCGTGCGATCCGCGAGGCGTGCGGCAAGAGCCTCCACGAGGTCGCCGCGGCGATCCAGTGGAACGTCTCCACGCTGTCCCGCCTCGAGCGCGGCCAACGGCACATCTCCCCGGAGGCCGTCATGGGCCTCGCGGTGGTCTACGAGCTGCCGGCCACCCGCCGCGACGAGCTGGTCGCCTGGGCCAGCAAGCCGGTCGCGCTCGGCTGGTGGGACCGCCCGCCGGCCGGCGTCGGGCCCGACCTGGGCGCCCTGGCCTCCTACGAACACGAAGCCGCCAGGCTGACGAACTGGGCCCCCGGCATCATTCCTGGTCTGCTGCAAATTCCGGACTACTCCGCCATCGCCATGAGAGGTACCGGCGTCTCCGAGAAGGATGTGAACTCCCGCATCGGCGCCAGACTCCAGCGGCAAGAGCTGCTGGACCGGCGCGGCCTGGACTTCCTCGCTCTCATCGGATCACATGCGGTGACCAACCCAATCGGCGGACCGACCGTGTTCGCCAAGCAGCTTCGGCATCTGGTCACGATGTCGAGGCGCGACGGTCTCACGGTGCGCCTGGTCGACACACCGACGCCACACACCTTCGCCAGCTGGCACCTGATGGACTACGAGAAGGCCGGATCGGTCGTCGTTCTGGAGCACTTGGGCTCCACCACGTTCCTGTTCGACGAGGAGACCGAGCCCTATTCCGCCGCTCGCAAGGAACTGCGGGATCAGGCTCTGTCAGAGCGGGCAACGCGGGATAGGCTCGAGGAGCTGATCGAACAGACCATCCTCGGGAGCTGACATGCATCAGGAACCATTGCGGTTCAAGAAGTCCGGCCGGTCCGCCGGCCAGTCCGAGTGCGTCGAGATCGGGCACACGCTGCGTCACCTTCGCGACAGCAAGAACCCCACCGGCCCCCTGCTCGACGGCGTGGACGTCGCCGCGCTGATCCGGGCCGCCCGGACCTCGGCGTAGCCCGCGCGAGGGAGCTGACCGTGCACCAGGAACCGTTGCGATTCAGGAAGTCCACCCGTTCCGGTGGGCAGTCCGAGTGCGTCGAGATCGGGCACACGCTGCGTCACCTTCGCGACAGCAAGAACCCCACCGGCCCCCTGCTCGACGGCGTGGACGTCGCCGCGCTGATCCGGGCCGCCCGGACCTCGGCGTAGCCGCGCGAGGGGGGCTGACCAGCGGCGCAGGCGGATGCGAGAGACTGGGGTCCCGGCAACGGCGCCGGCCTACCGCAACCCGTACTGCCGAGAGGCGCCGCCACATGACGCAGTCACCGACGGAAACGACCATACCGACCGATCCGACCACCCTGGTGCTGCCCGCCGACCTCAAGCCGTCCGACGGACGGTTCGGGTCCGGTCCTTCCAAGGTCCGCCCTGAGCAGCTCGCCCGGCTGGTCTCCGAGGGATCCGCGCTGATGGGCACCTCGCACCGGCAGAAGCCGGTGAGGTCCCTGGTCGGCCGCGTCCGCTCCGGGCTGCGCGACCTGTTCGGCCTCCCGGACGGCTACGAGGTGCTCCTGGGCAACGGCGGCACCACCGCCTTCTGGGACGCCGCCGCCTTCGGGCTGGTCCGCGAGCGCGCGCAGCACTTCACCTACGGCGAGTTCTCCTCGAAGTTCGCCAAGGTCACCAAGGACGCGCCGTTCCTCGCCGACCCGGTGGTCGTCACGGCCGAGCCGGGCACGGCCCCGGAGATCACCTACGCCGAGGGCACGGACCTCGTCGGCTGGGCGCACAACGAGACCTCCACCGGTGTGGCCGTCCCGGTCCGGCGGCCGCAGGGCTCCGACCCGGCCCTCATCGCCATCGACGCCACCTCCGGTGCGGCCGGCCTGCCGGTCGATGCCGAGGACTTCGACGTCTACTACTTCGCCCCGCAGAAGTCGTTCGCGTCCGACGGCGGCCTGTGGCTGGCCCTCATGAGCCCCGTCGCGCTGGAGCGGGTCGCCGAGATCGGCGCCAGCGGCCGGTGGGTGCCCGAGTTCCTGTCGCTCACCACCGCGCTCGACAACTCGCTCAAGGACCAGACGTACAACACGCCCGCCGTGGCGACGCTGTTCCTGCTGGCCGAGCAGATCGACTGGATGCTCGGCAACGGCGGCCTCGCCTGGACCACCGCGCGCACCAAGGACTCCTCGAGCCGGCTGTACGAGTGGGCCGAGCGCAGCGAGTTCGCCACGCCGTTCGTCCAGGACCCGGCCAGCCGCAGCCAGGTCGTCGGCACGATCGACATCGCCGACGGCACGGACGCCGCCGCAATCGCGAAGGCGTTGCGCGCCAACGGGATCGTCGACGTCGAGCCCTACCGCAAGCTCGGCCGCAACCAGCTGCGGGTGGCGATGTTCCCGGCCGTCGAGCCGGACGACGTCACCGCGCTCACCCGGTGCGTCGACTGGCTGGCGGAGCGCGTCTAGATGCAGCACGTCTACAGCGGCAAGGTCCGCGAGATCTACGAGGACGGCGCGGACCTGCTGCTGGTGGCCTCGGACCGGGTGTCGGTGTACGACGTCGTGCTGCCGACCCCGATCCCGGACAAGGGCGCGCTGCTCACGCAGCTGTCCGTGTGGTGGTTCGGCCGGCTCGCCGACATCGTGCCCAACCACCTGGTCTCGGCCACCGACGTGCCCGCCGAGTTCGCCGGCCGGGGCATCCGGTGCCGGCGCCTGGAGATGGTCCCGTTCGAGTGCATCGCGCGCGGCTACCTCGCGGGCTCCGGCCTGCGTGAGTACCAGGAGACCGGCGCGATCTCGGGGGTCGAGCTGCCGCCGGGGCTGGTCGAGGGCAGCCGGCTGCCGGCGCCGATCTTCACCCCCACCACCAAGGTGTCCGACGGCGGCCACGACGCGCCGGCCACCTTCGCGCAGGTGGCCGCGGCGGTCGGGGTCGAGACGGCCGAGCGGCTCCGGGCGCTCACGCTGGCGGTCTACGGGCGCGGCGCCGAGCGGGCCGCGCGCAACGGGATCATCGTGGCGGACACGAAGCTGGAGTTCGGGTTCGCGGGCGCCGGGACAGGGGCACGGGCAGCGGACACGCTCACCCTGGCCGACGAGGTGCTGACCCCCGACTCGTCCCGGTTCTGGCCGGCCGACGACTGGGCGCCGGGACGGCCGCAGCACGCGTACGACAAGCAGTTCGTGCGGGACTGGGCGGCCGGCACCGGCTGGGACAAGAAGCCGCCGGCACCGGAGCTGCCGGCGGAGGTCGTCGCCGCGACCCAGGCGCGGTATGTCGACGCTTACGAGAAGATCACCGGCACGGTCTGGCGCCGGTGACCGCCAGCGGGCATGATCCAAATGGATCGGCGGCACGGTACTCGGCGCGCCTCGCACGTCAAGGCGACCCGCCGATCTACCGTGAGCAGCTGGCGAGGTGAGGTCTGTTTCAGGTCCAGAGGAGGCCGCGATGCGTGCGCTGCGGGTCGTCGGACTCGGGGAGGACGGCAAGATCGTCATCTGCGAGTCGGACCGCGGCGAGCGTTTCCAGATTCCCGCGGACGAGCGGTTGCGTGCAGCGGCCAGAGGCGACATCACCCGACTCGGCCAGATCGCAATCGAGCTGGAGAGCCAGATGCGTCCTCGTGAGATCCAGTCCCGCATTCGTGCGGGAGAGTCCGTAGAGCAGGTCGCGGCCGCGGCCGGCGTACCAGCGAACCGCGTGGAGCGGTTCGCCTACCCCGTGCTGCTGGAGCGATCCCGCACAGCGGAGCTCGCCCAGCGCGCGCACCCCGTCCGAGAGGACGGGCCGGACCTGCAGGAGCTGGGCGAGGTCGTCGCGCAGGCGTTCACCGCGCGCGGCCAGGACTACTCGGCGGCCACCTGGGACTCGTGGAAGGGCGAGGACGGCAAGTGGGTCGTCCAGCTCACCTGGACCGCCGGGCGCTCGCACAACCGCGCGCACTGGTCGTTCCACCCCGGCGCGCACGGTGGCACCGTCACCCCGCTCGACGACCACTCCATCGACCTGCTCGACCCCAACCGCAACCGTCAGCTGCGCACCGTGCGGCCGGTCACCGAGCTGGCCGCGCAGGCCTTGCAGGTCGAGCGGCCCACCCCCGCCGTCGAGCGGGTCGTGCAGCCCGTCGCGCCGCCTGCCGACGAGCCGATGGAGGAGCCGGTCGAGCAGCACCAGCCCGTCGAGCGCCGCCAGGCGGTCGGCGAGGCGCCCCGCCGGCCGGCCGCGGAGGCCGAGCAGCGCACCGAGCAGGAGTTCGTGCAGGACTTCGAGCTCACCGACGAGCCGGAGACCCCGGTCGGCCTCGCCTCGCCAGCAGAGCCGCCGCCCGCCCCGGTCCCCTCACCAGAGCCCACGCGTTCGGCGGCCCCGCCTCGCCGGCCCGCCGCTGCCACTCCTCGTACCGACCCGCCTGCCGACCCCCGTCCGCCCGCCGCGGCACCGCCTCGCCAGCCCGCCACGGCCCGACCCGCCCCGGAACCGACCTCGACCCCCAAGCCCGAGCCGGCACCCGCCCCTACCCCGGAACCGGAGCCCAAGCCGGCGCCGGCCGCCGCGGCGAAGGAGGAGCCGCCCGCCAAGCCGGCCCCGGCCGCGCGGCGTGGCAAGGGCAAGAAGGCCCGCCCGACGGTCCCCTCCTGGGAAGACGTGCTGCTCGGCACCCGCTCCAACCGCTGACCCCCGCCCCGTGTCGTCCCCTGGCATGGGTGAACCGACCCCCCACGTCGCCAAGCCGACCCGCGACGTAGGAGACCCGACCCCCCACGATCGCGTGCCCGCGGGCGCGGCGAGCAGCCAGGCCAGGCCCGACCCAACCTGCCGGGTCGGGTCACCTACGCAGCAGGTCGACACACCTGCGCAGCAGGACGACACACCTACGCAGCAGGACGACACACCTACGCAGGGGGTCGGGTCACTTGCGCCCGGGGACCTTGTCCAGTAGGCGCAGGTCCCAGCCCTCGCGTTCGCACCAGTCCTCGGCCTCCTCCCGGGACAGCCAGGTCGTGCCCGGTGGGCGGGTGGAGCGCAGCCTCGTCCAGCCGTCCGGGGCGAGGACGTGCAGCATGCCTTCGCGCAGGGCGAGCAGGCGGCCGTCCGGGTAGGCCATCGTCGACTCGGTGCGGAGGAACCGCACGGCTTCCGGTCGCGTCATGCCCGAATGATCCCCCCTTCTTGACCTCCACCGCACTGGAGGTCGCACCATCGAGGCCGGAAAACCAGATGCCGCCGACGGCCCGCATCGCATACCGTCGGATGGCACCTCGTGGGGAGATCATGACCAACACCAAGGATGCACATCAGCCTGCCCGCAGCACGACCATCCGCGCGCTGCGGCGGCTTTCCCCTTACCTGAAACCGGTTCGCGGCCGGATGATCGGCTCGGGCGCCGCGGTGCTCGGCTCGATGGTCGCGGGCCTCACCATCCCACTGATGATCCAGCGAATCCTGGACGGCCCGGTGGCGACCGGCGACACGACCGACCTCGGCTGGCTGATCGGCGTGGTCGGCCTGCTCGGCGCGGCCGAGGCGATGCTGTTCTTCACCCGGCGCCGGCTCATCGCCGGACCGAGCACGCAGGTCGAGGCCCAGCTCCGGGACGACCTCTACCACCACCTGCAACGCCTGCCGATCGCGTTCCACGACCGCTGGCAGTCCGGCCAGCTGCTCTCCCGCGCCGTGAGCGACCTGTCGACGCTGCGCCGGTTCATCGCGTTCGCGTTCATCTTCCTGGTCGTCAACAGCCTGACGCTGGTGCTCGGCCTGGTCGTGCTGTTCGTGCTCAACCCGATGCTCGGGCTCATCTCCACCGCATGCGCGGCGCCGCTGATCCTGATCTCGACGCTGTACGAGTCCAAGTACGCGGTCCTCGCCCGGCGCGCGCAGGACCAGAACGGCGACCTCGCCACCACGGTCGAGGAGTCCGTCCTGGGCATCCGCGTGCTCAAGGCGTTCGGCCGCGGACCGCACCTCGCGGCGAGCTTCGCCAGGCAGGCCAAGGAGCTGCGCCGGCTGGAGCTGCGCAAGGTGCACGTCGTCGGCCTGCTGTGGGCGGCGATCATCATGCTGCCGGAGATCTCGATCGGCGGGCACCTGCTCTACGGCTCGATCGGCATCGCCAACGGCACGATGACCATCGGCACGCTGGTCGGCGCGGTCGCGGTGGCCACGTACCTGCGCTGGCCGACCGACTCGATCGGCTGGCTGCTCGCCGAGATGAACCAGGCCGCCACCGCCGCCACCCGCTACTGGGAGGTGCGCGACGCCGAGGTGACGATCACCGACCCGCCGATGCCGCGCAACCTGCCGGAGCGGGCACGCGGGCACGTCCGGTTCGAGAACGTGCGCTTTGCCCACCCCGGCTCGGCCGAGGAGGTCCTGCGCGGCGTCACGCTGGACGTCCGGCCCGGCGAGACCGTCGCGCTGGTCGGCGCCACCGGCTCCGGCAAGACCACGCTCACCGCGCTGGTCGGCCGGCTCGCCGACGTCACCGGCGGGCGGGTCACCGTGGACGGCGTCGACGTGCGCGACCTCGCGCTCGACGAGCTGCGCACGGTCGTCGCGACCGCGTTCGAGGAGCCGGTGCTGTTCTCGGCGAGCGTGCGGGAGAACGTCGCGCTCGGCGCCCCGCACCTCACCGAGGCCGACAGCGACGAACGAGTGCGGCAGGCCCTGCAGGTCGCCGCCGCCGAGGAGTTCGTCGACAAGCTGCCGTGGGGGCTCGACACCCGCATCGGCGAGCAGGGCCTGGCACTGTCCGGCGGGCAGCGCCAGCGGCTCGCGCTCGCCCGCGCGGTCGTCGGCCGGCCGTCGGTGCTGGTGCTGGACGACCCGCTGTCCGCGCTGGACGTGCACACCGAGGCGGAGGTCGAGCACGCGCTGCGCAGCGTGCTGCGCGACGTGACCTCGCTGGTGGTGGCCCACCGGCCGAGCACCGTGCAGCTCGCCGACCGGGTGGCGCTGCTCGTCGACGGGCGGATCGCCGCCGTCGGCACGCATTCCGACCTGCTGGCCGGCAACGCGGAGTACCGCCGCCTGCTGTCCACGATGGACGACGAGGTCAGGGACGAGGTGGTCGCGTGACAGCCTCCGTGTCACCGACCGAGGAGGAGTGGCGGGGCGTAGCCGCCGAGGACGTCGAGGAGGTCGACCAGTACGTCGGCACCCGGCTGCAGGCCCGCTCGCGGCAGCTGCTCGGCTCGCTGGTCCGGCCCCGGCTGGGCACCGCGCTGTTCGCGCTCGCGCTGGTCATCGGCGAGAACCTGCTGACCCTCGCCGGCCCGGTGCTCATCGCGGTCGCGATCGACACGGGCATCCCGAACGCGATCGGCGGCAGCACCGGGGTGCTGGCGTGGTGCGTCGGCGGATACATCGCCTCCGGGCTCGGCTCGGCGGGGCTGCGCTTCGCGTTCCTCAAGGTGTCCGGCCGGTTCGGCCAGGACGTGCTGCTGGACCTGCGGCGGCGGATCTTCGAGCACGCGCAGAAGCTGTCGCTGTCGTTCCACGAGTCGTACACGTCCGGCAAGGTGATCTCCCGGCTCACCAGCGACGTCGACTCGCTGCACGACCTGCTCGAGGACGGCCTCGACGGCCTGCTCACCGCGCTGTTCTCGGTGGTCGGCATCGCGGTCATGCTGCTGATCCTCGACCCGCCGCTGGCGCTGCTGGTGCTCGCCGGGCTCATCCCGCTGCTCGTGGTGACCCGGTGGTTCTACCTGCGCTCGCGGCACGCCTACCGCAACACCCGCGGCGCGATCGCCAAGATCATCGTGCAGTTCGTCGAGTCGATGAACGGGATGCGCGCGGTGCAGGCGTTCCGCCGCGAGTCGCGCAACGAGAAGATCATGGCCGAGCTCAACGACCGGTTCCGCACGGCGAACAAGGACGCACTGAACGTCATGGCGGCGTTCACCATGACCGTGCGGCTCGTCGGCAACCTGTCGCTCGCGCTCGTCCTCGCGATCGGCGCGGTGCGGGTGGTCGGCGGTGGGCTGGAGCTCGGTGTGCTCACCGCGTTCACGCTGTACCTTCGCCGGTTCTACGACCCGCTCGACGACCTGGCGATGTTCGCGAACTCCTACACCGCGGCGATCGCCGCGCTGGAGAAGATCTCCGGGGTGCTGGAGGAGCGGCCGGTCGTGGTCGACCCCGACGAGCCGGTGCCGCTGCCCGACGCCGCGAGCGGCCGGGCGGTCACGTTCGACGGCGTCGAGTTCCGCTACTCCGACGCCGGCCCGATCGTGCTGCCCGCGTTCGACCTGGCCATCCCGGCCGGGCAGACCGTGGCGCTGGTCGGCGCGACCGGGGCGGGCAAGTCGACGATCGCCAAGCTGGTGGCCCGGTTCTACGACCCGGCCGCCGGCACGGTCGCGCTGGACGGCGTGAGCCTGCGCCACGTCGCCGACACCGACCTGCGGCGCAACGTGGTGATGGTGACGCAGGAGAACTTCCTGTTCGCCGGGTCGGTCGCGGACAACATCGGCCTCGGCCGGCCGGCCGCGAGCCGCGCGGAGATCGAGGCCGCCGCGTCGGCGGTCGGCACGCAGGAGTTCATCTCCGCCCTGCCCGACGGCTACGACACCGACGTGCGCAAGCGCGGCGGGCGCCTGTCGGCCGGGCAGCGGCAGATGGTGGCGTTCGCGCGGGCCTTCCTGGCGGACCCGGCGGTGCTGGTGCTCGACGAGGCGACGTCCAGCCTGGACGTGCCGACCGAGCGGGCGGTGCAGCGGGCGCTGGTGTCCGTGCTCGCCGACCGGACCGCACTGATCATCGCGCACCGGCTGTCGACCGTGCTGATCGCCGACCGGGTGCTCGTGGTCGAGGGCGGCCGCATCGTCGAGGACGGCTCCCCCGCGGAGCTGATCGACGAGCCCGCGGGCGGCCGGTTCGCCACGCTGCACCGCACCTGGCTGGAGTCCCTCGCTTGACCCGCCTGGATGGTCGAGTCCGTGAAGATCATGTGACGTGGGGTCGGTGTCCGGACCCGAGGACGCGACCAGCAACGGCCGGGTGTTCGTGAGGCCGGCTCCGGTTCACGGCCCGTGTTGTGGTCCGGGGTGGCGAGGTTCCAGCAGCAGCCGGCCGGCGATCGGGGCGCGGCAGGAGGGGCTGCGTGCCGACGCCCTGGCCCGGTCCTGGGGCAATGCCACCTAGTCTAATTTGATCTTGTGGGTGTGTTGATGGGGGCTTCTGGCCTGGGTGTCGATTGGGGTGTTGGCCTCGTCGGTTCCTCGGGATGTGGTCGATGAGGTGGTTGCTGTCACGGGCAGGCAGGCGAAGCGGTCGGACGGTCGGCTTCCGCCGCATGTGATGGTGTATTTCACGATGGCGATGGCGTTGTTCGTCGAGGAGGACTACGAGGAGGTTGCGGTCCGGCTGACCGAGACACTGTCGGGGTGGGGGCGTTGGGATGATCGGTGGGCGGCGCCGACCTCGGGTGGGATCACGCAGGCTCGGCAGCGGCTGGGATACGAGCCGGTCAAGGAGTTGTTCGCTCAGGTGGTGGTGCCGGGTGGCGGAGGAGTTGACCCGAGGGGCGATGCTGGGGTCATGGCGGTTGATGGCGATCGACGGGTTCGAGTGGGATGCCCCGGCCAGCAAGGAGAACGCCGCGGAGTTCGGCTTTGCTGGGTCCAATGTGGACATCTGCGTTCCCAAGGTGCGGGTCGTCACCGTCAGCGAGTGCGCCTCGCAGAACCGACCTGCGCGGACCAGGACGGGTGCTCCGGTCCACGAGCCCGGACATTCAAAACGCACCGTCCGCCTCGTACGCCGCCGCCTCGCCGACCCGGCGCCCTTTCCCCCTGACAAGCAGAAACGATCATGCGCGGCGGTAATGGCTGACATCACCACGGCCCAGCCACGATCAAGCTCGCCACCCCCTCTGCCGCACCGCAAGCAGCATGATCAACTTACGCTAAGTGGCATTGCGCCTTGACCCCACGAACCAGTCCCGTCTGTCCACTACGGACGGACGAAGGCCGACGCAGGGACCCGTTCGACAGCGTCAAGTCCCCTTGACAATCCGTTCCACATCAGAATGGTGGTGGTGCTGGTTCGGGGTGGGTGATGGGTTCGGGGTGGTGGAACCCGCAGGGTGAGACCCATTCCAGGATCTCGCCGCGTTTGATCACCCGCCAGCCGCCGAAGGACTTGGCGCGGTGATGCGGACGACACGCCGGGTGCACGTTGTGCTCGTCGGTCGGCCCCACCGGAAACGGCTCCCGATGATCCAGATCGCACCGCACAGCGGGCCGGACACAACCCGGCCCCGTGCAAGTAGGCATGGAAGCCTGGATGTGGTCACGCAACGCCGCCGGCGGGCTATAGCGGCGGCGCCCCACATCCAACACCCGGCCGGTCGCAGGCTCGGTCAGGATCCGCCGCCACGTCGCATCCGCCTGGTAAGCAAGATCCACGGCCTGCTGGGCGGCGATGTCGCCGTAGCCGACCAGATGCCCCGGGGTGTTGTCCACCCCCAACGCGGCCCGGGCCGGCAGCGTGACCTGAACGATGATCTTCGCATGCTGGAAGTCCTTGCCCGCCAACAGGTCCAGCGCCACGTCCGAGCGGAGTTGATCCATCGTCCGGCCGTCCGCACCGCCGGCGTCCCGGAGCTGATGGGCGACCGCGTCGACCCGTTTCGCCGCGACCTGGATCCGGGCTGCCGAGCCGTGGACGGTCAGCGCGGCGCAGCCGTCCTCGGTCGGATACATGTCCACCCGCCGCCGCGCCACCCGCTGCTCATGCAGCGCCTGCAGCGCATCGGCGTTCACCCGCGCCACGATCCGCCGCAACACACGACAGAGCTTCACAGCCGGCATCTCCTCCACCCGGTCCAGGACCTGGCCTTCGACCGTGGCGGCGTCCTCCAGAGACAACGGAAGGGTGGCGTCGGCGATCTTCGACGCCCGATACGGATCAAGCCGACCCGCCTTGATCGCCGCCAACGTCCGCGGCAACCGAGTCGCCAACGTGACCGCGAGATCCAGACGCTCCTGCGCGGCGCGGGGTGAGAGCACCAGCAACGCCGCGACCTCCACCGCGTCGAACTCACTGCCACTGGCGGCGGCGTAGCAGGCGAGTTGTTCCAGTTCGTGTCCGTGGGCCCGCCACGCCGCGCGGGCGAACCCACGGGCCATCGCCGCCGGCACCGCTTCCGGCGGCGCGTCTTCGGGTAGGTCGAGTGGTTCGTACATGTGGTCGATTCTACCGAACCCGCAGCACGGTTTCCGGTGCGCGGCAAGGGTTTCACCCCATCGAGGCAGATGCACACCCACGGTGAACACGCGGACCAACCTCTAATCCGAAAATCAAGTCGGGGACGGGTAGCTGGGACCACCGTGGCAGCGGCGAGGAGACACGGAGCCGGGACGGACTAGGCCGCGTCAGGCGGCGGGTTCGAGGGTGACCTTGTAGCCGAGTGCTTCGAGTTGGCGGAGGTAGGTGTGTTGGCGGCGTTCGGGGCCGAGGCGGTTGCCGTAGAAGTCGGATCCGAGGTCGTGGGTGGCGGGTGTCGCGGTCAGACAGCAGGTGCCAGACGATGACCAGGATGGAGCGGCCGACCGCGACGATGGCCTTCTTCGTGCCCCGGCGCCGCGCGATCCGTCGGTAGCGCTCGCCCAGGAAGGTGTCGGTCCGGCTGGCGCCGACGGCGGCCTCGCCCAGAACACGGGCCAGGTAGGGGTTGCCGTGCCCGGTAGAGCCGCTGCCCTTGTTC
>NZ_WHTD01000249.1 GCF_009379765.1 Actinophytocola sp.
GCTGGCGGCCGCGAAGATGGCGAGTTGTTCCAGTTCGTGTCCTTGGGCCCGCCACGGCGCGCGCGCGAACCCGCGGGCCATCGCCGCCGGCACCGCCTCCCGCGGCGCGTCTTCGGGTAGATCGAGTGGTTCGCACATGTGGTCGATTCTACCCGAACCGCGGCACGTTTTCCGTTGCACGGCAAGGGTTTCACCCCATCGGGTCGGCGCACACCCACGGTGTTCGCCGACCAGGGTCTGTTACTGCGGCGATGGTGACAGTGAGCCTTTCCGCGTAACAGTCTGTCGCGGTGGATGATCGTAGCCCAGGTCATCGAGCGCGGGCAGTTCTCCGCGATCCAGGTGGCGAAGGCGGGCAGGATCTCGTCGTGGTCCCGTAGCACGGTGTGTCGTGCTCGCGGTCCGGACGTACCTCGGAGGTCCACAGTGGCCAGCCATCGAGGCGGTGATCACCTGGGTGCAGATAGTCTTGCCCGGTGGACTTCTAAGTCGCGTTGTCCACCGCGAACCGGGTCACCCGCGAGCCATCGAGGAACCACCGCAGGATCAGCACGGGGTACCCCGCCGCACACGTTCCGCCTGCAGCAGGGTGGAGACGGACAGCACGGTCTGGTCGCGTACCGGCAACGTGGCGGTGTAGGTGACGCTCATCGAGCGCGGAACCCCTGGCGACGTTGATCCGTGGAAGGACCGCTTCGTACCGGGGGTTCTGCGTCTTTCCGTTGCACCCCAACACCATCGGCGTGTCGACACCGGCCAGCAACTGCTACCGAACGTAGAGTCAACCGGGTTGCTCGGAAAGCACAGCGGCTTCGTAGCGGACGGCGAGCTTGTCGTACCTGGCCGCGTCGGCGCACGGTTGGCGCGGGATCAGTAGGCCTTGTCTTGGCCGGTGTGGATGCGACCCGCCGCACGCGACCGTCACGTCTCGTCGCGCCCGGGCAGGACCTTGCCGGGGTTCAGCAGGCCCGCCGGGTCCAGCAGATGCTTCACGTCTCGCATCAGGTCCAGCTCGACCGCCGACTTGTAGCCGGCGATGGTGTCGCGTTTGGACTGGCCGATACCGTGCTCGGCGCTGATGCTGCCCGCGAAGCCGGCGGTCGCGTCGTGGGCGATCCTCGACAGCTCGTCCGCCCTGGCCAGGAACGCGGCATCGTCGCCGCCCACTGGCTTGCTGAGGTTGTAGTGCAGGTTTCCGTCGCCCACGTGGCCGTAGGTCACGATCCGGATCCCGGCACGGCCGCGCGCAGCGCCGCGTCGGTCCGCTCGACGAAGGCCGGGATGTCGCCGATCGGCACGGCGGGCCCGCAGCGGCGCGCCGTCGCGAACGTCCACATGCCACCGGTCGCCGACGCGGCGCAGCGACCGCACCTCCTGACCCAGCCGCACGACGGCGCCCTGCTTCGCCATGGCCGCCAGCAGCCGGCGGGTGAGCACGCCGAAGTCGACGTCGGTTCCCCGGTGCGAGCGGGTGACGGCCACCGGCTCGGTGGCGGGCCGGTCGGCGAACACCAGCGGCAGCCGGTCCGCGAGCACGGACCGGTCGACGGTGTACTCGATGCCGGCGAAGAGCGGGTGGTCCCGCAGCGCCTCGTAGCGCGCCCGCAGGAGCACCCCCGGGTCGGCGTCGGCGAGCGTGAGCAGGAGCAATGCGGGCGTGGCCACGAAGTACGACAGCCGGGGCAGCACACCGGCCGCGCCGTCGCCGAGGACCCGAGCGCGGCCCGCGACCCACCCGACGGCGATGACCACCACCAGAGCGCCGAAGCCGATGAGGACCGAGTTCACCCGACGGTGACCGTGTCGACCGTCCACGCCCTGGCCTGCTCGCTGAGCGTGATGCCCAGACCGGGACGCGCGGACAGGTGCATACGCCCGCCGCTGGTCTCGAGGCGCTCGTCGAACAGCGGGTACAGCCAGTCGAAGTGCTCCACCCACGGCTCGTGCGGGTACGCCGCCGCGAGGTGCACGTGGATCTCCATGGCGAAGTGCGGCGCCAGCTGCAGGTTCGCGTGGTCGGCCAAGGTGGCGAGCTTGAGGAACTGGGTGATGCCGCCGATGCGCGGGGCGTCGGGCTGCAGGATGTCGACGGCTCGGTGCCGGATCAGCTCGTAGTGCTCGGCGACGCTGGAGAGCATCTCCCCGGAGGCGACCGCGGTGGTCAGCGTGCGCGCGAGGTCCGCGTGCCCCTCGGCGTCGTAGGCGTCGAGCGGCTCCTCGATCCAGACCAGCCCGAACTCCTCGAGCGCCTGGCTCACGCGCATCGCGGTGGACCGGTCCCACTGCTGGTTCGCGTCGACCATCAGCGGCACGTCGTCGCCGATGTGCGCGCGGACGGCGGCGACCCTGCGCAGGTCCTCGCGCCAGTCGGGCTGGCCGACCTTGATCTTGATCCCGCCGACGCCGGACTCCAGCGTGCGGGTGGCGTTGTCCCGTACCTGCTCGACCGGCTCGTGCAGGAAGCCCCCGGACGTGTTGTAGCAGCGCACCGAGTCGCGGTGCGCGCCGAGCAGCTTGGCCAGCGGCAGGCCGGCCCGCTTGGCCTTGAGGTCCCACAGCGCGACGTCGACGGCCGCCAGTGCCTGCGTCGCCGCGCCGCTGCGGCCCACGGACGCGCCCGCCCAGACGAGCTTGGTCCACAGCCTGCCGATGTCGCTCGGGTCCTCGCCGATGAGGTCGGGCGCGACCTCACGGGCGTGCGCGAACTGGGCCGGGCCGCCCGCGCGCTTGGCGTAGCTGAAGCCGATGCCGTCCAGGCCGGCCGCGGTGGTGATCTCGGCGAAGAGGAAGGCGACCTCGGTCATCGGCCGCTGCCGGCCGGTGAGCACCTTGGCGTCGCTGATGCCGGCCGGCAGGGGCAGCGTCACGGACGAGAGGGTCACCGAGGTGATCCGGTCGAGAACAGCGGCGGTGGTCATGGAGTCATGTAAGAACGTGGATCGATACCTGTCCAAGGTTTGTTTCGCATGGCTCGATACCCCTCGGAAGCATGGAATGCGCAAAAGGTATCAATCCATGCTCCATGGGAGTTGGACATCGGGTCGCTCATCGGCGGCACGGTGTCGATCATCGCCCTGTCGCTGCTCGCCTCGCTGGTGGCCGGCTTCGCGCTGGACTTCGGCCCGCCGGAGTACACCGCCCTCGCGGGCTCGGCGAGATCCTCCACAACCTCGAGGAGCGGCACCGGGCGGTGCGGGGCCCACGACCGTCGCCAACGTCTGGCCATCCAAAAAGGACTGATCATGAGCATCCCGCTGGTCGGCCTGTTCGTGAAGATCCTGCGGGTGCGTGCCACGATCTTCGCGCCGATCACCGTGCTGAGCGCGCTGGTCGGCGTGCACCCGGTCGACAACGACGTCTTCGACATCGTGCTGGTGATCGTCTTCGGCGCACTCGGCTACCTGATGCGGGCACTCGCGCGGCGCCGCGCGGACTCCCGCCGGACCAAGGACCTCGTCTGACCGTGCTCGCGCCTGGTCACCTCCGGTACGAGCCGCGGTCCCGGTAGTCGGCCGCCGGCTGGGAGCTCGCGGTCGACGCGCGACGGGCGAGCATGGCGCCGATGATCACGAACACGCCGCCGATGCCGCACACGACCCACAGCACGATGGAGACCTTGCTGGTCAGGGCGTCGTAGAAGGGGCCGGCGAGCTCGGGCGACGGGCTCTTGGCGGTGACCTGGCTGCGGGCGAGCCACTCGAAGAGGACGACCAGCAGCATGACGACGACCAGCCCGATACCGGTGACGATCAGCGTCTGGCCGCGGCGGGCGGAGAGGGTCAGGCCGAGGGCGATGAGGATGATCGCGGCGATGGGGAGCGCGACGCTGAGCTTCTCGAGGAGGTCGAACGCGGGGACGGCCTGGCGGACCGCGGAACCGGAGAGCACCTGGACCTTCGAGTCGATGTCCGGGATCCGGTCGGCGAGCGGCACCCCGTCGGCGGCGAACCTGGCCTTCACGTCGGCGGCGACCACGCCGAGGTCGAGCACGACCGCGTCGCCCTCGACGGCGAGCCTGCCGCCTTCGTCCCGGAGCAGGGCGAGGAGCTGCGGGTGTACCTCGGTGTTGAGCTTGACCCATGCGGGCTGGAACTGGTCGCTCTCGACGAAGTTCGTGATGCTGGCGTCGACGAGCTGTCGTGCGGCCTCGGGCACCTTGTCGTTGAATGCGGCGGAGAGTTGGTCGGCGACGGCCGTTCGGACGGCGGGGTCGTCGGCGAGCGGGGTGACCGCCTCGAGGTAGCTGTCCTGGTCGGTGACCTCGCCGACCAGGATGAAGGCCGCGACCGCCGGTCCGGCGAGCAGGCATCCCAGCAGGACGAGCACGGTGGCGAACGCGGTACGGAACACCGGCGCACTCTAGCGTCGTCGTGTGCGCCGCTGTCTCTGGCCCGCCCGAGCTCGAGCGGGGCCGACGGCCCACCGGTACCCCGAGCGGCGGGAGGCTTCAGCGGAAGAGGTGGAGGGGGACCGTCGCGGCCATGGCGGCCGCGCCGGCGTCGTTGGGATGCAGGTGGTCGCCGCTGTCGTAGGCCGCGCGCAGCCGCCGCGGGTCCGCCGGGTCGCGCATCGTGGCGTCGAAGTCGATGACCGCGTCGTACTCGCCGCTGGTCCGTATCCAGGCGTTCACCGCCTGCCGCTTGGCCTCGTTCACCTCGGTGTAGAACCCGAGCGTGTCGTCCTTGAACGGCAGGATCGTGCCGCCGTAGACATCGAGGCCCGCGGCGCGGGCGCGGGCGATGATCTGCCGGTGCGCGGCGATGATCTCCTCGGCGGTCACGGTCTCGCTCAGTGGTGCCGTGGTGCCGGGATGGCCGAGGTCGTTCACGCCGAGCAGGACCACGACGTGCCGGGCACCGGGTTGGGCGAGCACGTCCCGGTCGAACCGGGCCAGGGCGCTGCGGCCGAAGAAGGCGGCGAAGTTCTCCGCGTCGCTGCCGGGTGGCGGGTTCGGGTCGTGCAACAGCCGGTTGCCCGCGACCCCGAGGTTGAGCACGCCGACATCCCGCAGCGCGGGCACGCTCTGGAGGCGGTTCGAGAGGAGGTCGGGCCAGCGGTGGTTGGCGTTGGGCTCGGTCTCGAACCCGTTGGTGATCGAGTCGCCGAGCGCGACGACCGCGCCGGCGTCCCGGTCGGAGGTGCGCACGCTGACTCCGGACAGGAAGTACCACTGGGCGACCGTGCTCGTCGCGGTGACGGTCCGCGCGCCGGTGACGTTCCCGGCGGCGATCACGTTGTCCTGGTAGGCGAAGGCGTGCAGGCTCGTCACCGGCGTGGGGTCGGGCAGGTAGATGCTCACGACGAGGTCGGACCGGGCCGGGACCGCGAGCCGGACCGCGTCGCTGAGCATCGGTGCGCCCGCGGGCACGGTGGCCGACCGGTGCCCGCCGAACGTGACCGTGCGGTCGGTCGCCGGGACGATGTCGGTGCCGGACGTTCCGGCTCGGCGGGCCACGTGCACCTCGCCGGTCCGCAGCGGCCGGTCGCCGAACTCGTTGGTGAGCCGCAACCGCAGCTGGTCGCCGCCGATGCTGGTGTGCACGACCTGGCGGACGGTCTCGTCGGCCATCGTCGGGGTGGCGGTAGCCGGCGTCGCGGTGGGCACGTCCGCCCAGGTGCCGACCCAGCTCGACCGGGCGGCGGGCGGGTGTGTGCCGGGGTCCTGGCCGGTGGCCACGCCGCCGGCCAGCCAGGTGGCGAGCAGGACCACCGCGGCGGCCAGGACGGCCGTCAGCGGTGCCGGTCTACGACTCGACATGGCGACTCCCGGGCCGGGCGGGGAGGGTGAACCGCCAGCCGGCGGCACGCAGCTCGGGCACGACCCGGGCCACGGCGTCGACGGTCTGGCCTCGGTCGCCGCCGCCGTCGTGCAGGAGCACCACCGCGCCCGGGGTGATGCCCTCGAGCAGCCGCCGGACGAGCTCGTCGGTGCCGGGCGGCTCCCAGTCGCCGACGGCCAGCCGCCAGCCCAGCGGTTGCATGCCCAGCTCGGCCGCCACCGCCGGCGTCTGCCCCCACGAGCCGTACGGGGCGCAGAAGTACCGGATGTCGGCCTGTGGCACGGCGGCTCGGATCGCCGCGTTCGTGTTCAGCAGGTCGGCCCTGATCTGGTCCGGGGTCCAGGTGCCGAGGTCCTGGTGGTTCATCGAGTGGTTGCAGAGCACGTGGCCGTCGGCCACGATCCGCCGCACCAGGTCGGGGTACCGGCGGGCGTGCTCGCCCCACAGGCAGAAGACCGCGGTGTGGCCCTGGGCCAGCAGCAGGTCGAGCAGCCGCGGCGTGTTGGCCGGGTCGGGTCCGTCGTCGAAGGTGAGGGCACCGGTCAGGCCGTCCTGACCGGTCGAGTCGACGATCTCCGTGGTGGGCTCCCGGCTCCCCGCGTCCGCCGGGCCGGCGGAGGCGACCAGCGAGCCGAGCACGAGCAGGGGAGCGAGCAGGCTTCTGGCGGGCGTGGCGCGCACGCGGATCTCCTGTCGGGTCAGCGGAACAGCCGGGTGGGGACGGCGTCGGCGAGCATGCGGTAGCCGGTCGGGTTGAGGTGGAGGTGATCGCCCTCGTCGGCGGCGGGGAGGAGCCGCCGGGGGTCGGCCGGATCGCGGACGGCGGCGTCGAGGTCGAGCACGGCGTCGAATCCGTGGCTGGCGCGGATCCACCGGTTCACCGCCTGCCGCGCCGCCTCGCGGTGCCCGGCCGGGTCGTCGTAGCCGGCGTTGCCGCCGAACGGCAGCAGCGTCGCGCCGTAGACGCGGATGCCCTGGGCGTGCGCGCGGACGATGATCTGCTCGTACGCGGCGACCAGGTCGTCGGCGACCTGCTTCTGGGCGGCTTCGGTTGCCTCGGCGGTGCCGATGTCGTTGACGCCCTCGAACACGATCAGCCACCGGACGCCGCTCTGCGCAAGGACGTCGCGGTCCAGCCGGGCGAGCGCGTTGGGGCCGAGGCCGTCGTTGAGCACGCGGTTGCCGCCGGCCGCCTGGTTCAGGACGGCGATGCCGGCCGTGTGCCGGTCACTCTGCAACCGGTCGAGCAGCTGGTCGGGCCAGCGGTTGTTCATGTTGGTGGTGGAGCCGCGCCCGTCGGTCAGGGAGTCGCCCAGCATGACCACCCCGGCGGTGCCACCCCCGGCCCACACCTCCACGCCGCTCAGGAAGTACCAGTGGTCGGTGCGGGTCGCGCCGGCCAGGTCCAGGGCCTCGACGTGGTTGCCGGTCGCCAGGTAGGAGGTCGTCCTCGACCCGGGATGCGAGGTGATGTCGAGGGATGCCTGGCCCTCGGCGAGGTAGACGGTGACGGTGAGGTTGGCCCGGGCCGCCAACGTGAGGTCCAGCGGATCGGACACCATCTGCGCGCCGACCGGAACGACCACCGAGGGCCTGCCGTTGAACGTCACCTGCCGGGCGGAGCCCGGACGGATCGCGGTTACTCCGGCCTGCCCGCCCGCCGGCAGTGCCACCGTGACCGCGGTGATCGGCAGCGCCGTGCCGCCGAACGCGTTGGAGAACCGCAGCCGCATCCGCTGGCCACCGACCGACATGTGGACCGTCTGCCGCAGCGTGCTGTCCACCAGCACGCCGCTCTCGCCGGTGAACGGCGGTGGCGGCATGTTGTTGGGCTCGGTGAGCTGCGGCATCGCCACCCAGGTGTTGACCCAGTGCCCACGCGCGCCCGACGAGGCCGGGACCTCCTTCGCCACGGGCTCGCCGATGGCGACCAACACCGACAGGAGGGCGACCACGAGGGCCACGACACCGGCCACGTTGAGTATCGACGATCTTCGGTCCATGGGGCCGACCTCCCCGCCAGCGCTGGCGTACCTTCCGAAACTTTCGGACGGCAATCAGGTGTTTTCTAAGCTATAGCGAGATGTGCTGCAGGGTCAAGAAAAGATCCCGACGACAGCGTCGGACATGTTTCCGAAACTTTCGGGCCGGTGGCCGGACCTGTTCATGGGTGTGCGGCAGCTCCAGCACCTGCGTGACCGGCTTCCGACCACCATCAGACCATTGTGGACAGCCGGGTTCGAGGATCTGAGCAAGGTCGGTAAGGGTGCCTTGTTGCGGGTGGGTTGGCACCCGGGAGCCGGCCGGTCGCCGGCCAAGCGGGGGTCAAGCCTGTGCTCGTGGCCGCGGGCCCCAACTCCGTACAGGAGCCGACGATTGACTCAATGAATCCCTGGCCAACCAGCCTCAACATCTTGACACGCACCGCTTGTGGGTTCGCTGCCTGTAGATCAACAGCTCGTCAGGTCAGAATGGTGGGGGTGCTGGTTCGGGGTGGGTGAGGGGCTCGGGGTGGTGGGGGTAGCGGAACCCGCACGGTGAGATCCATTGCAAGATCCCGCCGCGTTTGATGATCTTCCAGCCGCCGAAGGACTTCGCGCGGTGGTGCGGACGACACGCCGGGTGCACGTTGTGTTCGTCGGTCGGCCCCGTGGGGAACGGCTCGCGGTGGTCCAGGTCGCACTGCACGGCGGGGCGTACACAACCCGGCCCCGTGCAGGTCGGCATGGCGGCCTGGATGTGGTCGCGCAACGCGGCGGGTGGGGTGTAGCGGCGCCGCCCCACATCCAGGACGCGGCCGGTCGCGGGTTCGGTCAGGATCCGCCGCCAGGTCGCGTCGGTCTGGTAGGCGAGGTCGACGGCCTGCTGGGCCGAGATGTCGCCGTAGCCGACGAGGTGTCCGGGGGTGTTGTCGACCCCCAACGCGGCCCGGGCGGGCAGGGTGACCTGAACGGTGATCTTGGCGTGTTCGAAGTCCTTGCCCGCCAGCAGGTCCAGTGCCACATCGGAGCGGAGTTGGTCGAGGGTGCGGCCGTCGGCGCCGCCGGTGTCGCGGAGTTGGTGGGCGATCGCATCGAC
>NZ_WHTD01000261.1 GCF_009379765.1 Actinophytocola sp.
CCGAGGAGGACGAAGTCGGGGGCGAAGGCCATGCCGAGTTTGATCTCCTCGGGCATCAGCATCCGGAACAGGCAGTCCTGCACGGTGATCCCGGACTCGAGCAGCGCGTCACCCTCGATCGTGGTCTGGGTGGGCAGCGTCCGGCCGAGGGTGCGGAGCGTGCCGGTGTCGTAGGCGACCAGCAGGTCCGGGTTCCACACCAGGCTCTGGTGCCCGGTGGTGGTCAGCGTCCGCATCGGCTCGGTCACCGGCGTCGACATCTCCGCTCCGGTGCCGCGAGAGCTGTTGTTGCGCATCAGCAGGGCGTGGTGCCGCCCGTTCGCGGCGAACGTGTCGAACGGCTCGCGGGTGGACTTGGGTCGGTTGTGGTTGCGCATCGGGACCACCACGACCGCTTCGGTGTCGCGGGTGGTGCGGGTCCGCATCGGTTCGTCGACCGGGCGGGCGTCGGTGTTCCAGGTACCGCCGGCGGGCACCAACAGCCCGGTCTCGTTCCGGGCGGTCTGGGTACGGGCCGGCCCGGTCGTGGGTTGGGCGTTCTTGCCGTCGCGGCCTTCGACCGGCACCAGCAGGGCGTGCGCGACGGTGCCGGCGACCAGCGTCCGCATCGGCTCGGCCACCGACACGGTGCCGCCGTGGGTGCGCAGCACCGTCAGGAACGGTGGGCACGCGAGCGCTTTGCTGGCGGTGGTGTGCAGGGTCCGTAGCGGGTCCTCCACCGGCCAGGCCCGGACTCCGGGGCGGCGTTCGTAGGTGTTGCCGGCGGCCTCGATGACCGTGGGCCGGGCGTAGCGGCGTAGCCCGGCCTCGATCCGGGCGATGGTCTTCGCGGCGAGCGGCTTGCTGCGGTCGCCGATCCGGTCGCCGGGGGTGGTCCAGTCGATCGCGGCGGCGGCGGGCAGCACGTAGGGGTGGACCACGCTGTGGCGGCACGACACGGCCGGGCACCGGTACAGGTACTGCTGGCCGTAGCGGCCGAACGGGCGGTCCGGGTTCTTCGCCGCGTACACCGCGGTCACCACGGCGTCGCAGGTCGGGCACCACGCCTGGGGGCGGGTCCACCGGTCCAGGTCCGGCACCGGGTAGATCTCCAGGGTGAACACGAAGTACGCGCGGGACCGGAACTGCGGGGCCGGCGCACCCAACTGGTGGCAGAACGCGCTGTCCAGGGTGATGATCTGGCAGCGGTAGCCCAGCCGGCGCATCCGCCCGCGCCACGCCGTGAGGCCGGTCCACTTGAGGATGTCCGGCACGTTCTCCACGATGATCGCCTTGTAGCGGTGGTGGTCGGCGAACCTGGGCACGTCCTGCATCAGCGCCCGCGACCGCGCCGCGGCCTCACTCGGCAACGGCCGGCCGTCCTCCCCGAACAACGCGCCCTGGTCCTCGCTGACCGCGAAGTCCTGCTTGTGCCCACGGCTCTGGGACCAGTAGGTGCATTCCGGGCTGAACCACGCCAGGTCCGTGTACGGGTAGCGCCGCGGGTCCACCTCGGACACATCGGCGATGTCGTGATCCACGTGCGGCAGGTTCGTGTTGTGCGTCTCGATCGCCAACGCCCAGTGGTTGCTGGCCATCCGCACCCGCACCCCCGCGACCGCCTCCGCACCACTCGAGCTGCCGCCTGCCCCGCAGAACAGATCCGTCACCGTGATCACCGCGCACCCCCTCCGGTGTGATGCTGCTCGGTTCGTGCATCCGTTGAGCTGCAACGGATGCCCGACGTGACGGCCGCCGTGACAGCCGCCGTGATGGTGGGGGTGTCAGACATCCTTGGTCCCCACTGGGCGGATGGTCACGTCGAGTCCTTGCCGGCGATACGTCGCGGCGACGACTTCGGCGGACACGGCACCGCAGGTCGTGATGCGGATACCGGGAGCCTCGACGTACTGCGGTTCCGAGTCGTACAGCTCGCGGTACCGCTTCTCGCTCATCCGCTTCGGCCGCGGGGGCACCGCGCGGGTGATGTCGGCCGCGGGTGCCCCTGTTTCCGGCGGCGGTGTCATCCGGTGTGGACCGCTGCGCGGCGGTGTCACGTCCCCGGTGCTGGCGAGGCTGCTGGTGGTGCGGCGTGCTCGGGATCGGCGTTGCCGGTCGCGGGCGTCGGTGGTGTTGGTGCTGGCGCCGTGGCAGCGGCGTCCTCCGGTGCGGCACATGCCTGTGGTCCTTTCAGTCACGTCCCCGGGTCGGGCTGGGTTGTCGGGGGCTGTTCAGAGGTGGATGCCGTGCTGGGCGAGCCAGGGTTGGGGGTCGACGCGGGCGGTGCGGTCGCCGTGGGGCCAGACCTCGAAGTGCAGGTGTGGGCCGGTGGCTTCGCCGCGGGCGCCGACGGTCGCGATCCGTTCCCCGGCCGCGACGTGGGCGCCTCGGGGGCGGTCGATGGTGTTGATGTGGCCGTAGACGGTGACCGTCCCGTCGCGGTGGTGCAGCCGCATCCACAGCCCGAACCCGGACGCGGGTCCGGCCTCGATCACGGTGGCGTCGGTGACCGCGCGGATCGGGGTGCCGAGCGGGGCTGCGATGTCGATGCCGTAGTGGGTGGTGCCCCACCGCGGGCCGAACCCGGAGGTGACCCGCCCGTCCACGGGCGTGGCATACCGCCCGGGCGTCGCGCCGGCCGGGTCGGCGTTGCTGGTGTGGGCGTACCAGGCCAGTGAGGTGAGCACGACCACGATGAGCAGCGGCCCGCCGCTGGACTTCCTGCGTGGCGCCATCGTTCTGTCCTCCCAATTTTCGGTCACGTTCTGTAGCGGCCAATGGGTGTGGTGAAGGAGGGGAGGGAGGCACACGCGGTGTCTCGATCCCGTGGGTTTGTGGGTGTTTCAGGTGGTCAGGACGCTGCGGGTCCCTTGCCTCCCTGCGGGTGGTTTGTGCTGCTCAGCGTGAGGGAGCCGGACTCAGGGAGGCGGTGAGGGAAAACTCCCCCGATCCCTGTGCCTCCCTCACCCGGTTCCCCCGGTTCCGGTGTCCCCACCGCCCCCGTGTTCGTCACGCACGGTGATTGCTTCGTGGATGTGGGCGGCGCTGACCTGCATGGCTCCCTCGGTCTTGTAGGGCGGGGCGTCGTGCTCGGTGAGGAACGCGGTCAGGGTGCGGGCGGTCCAGTCCTGGTAGGTGGGCCGGTGCAGCTCCACCAGCCGTTGCAGCACGTCCAGGGTCTTCATCCGGGGCGCGTCACCGAGCACCGTGGCGATGTCGGCCAGCGGGTCCCGGGCCGGCTCCCGGTCGCCGTCGTCGACCGGCCCGGCGGTGATGCCGTGCTGTTCGCGCAGCTGCAGGGCGCGGGCGGTGATGCGGTGCATGTCGCCCTGGTTGAGGAAGTAGCTGCGCAACAGTCCGGGTGTGGCGGTGAAACCGCGCTGCATGCAGGTGCCCACGTCACCGTCGCTGTCGACGGTCTTGGGCACCAGGCCCACCGCGGAGATCCCGGCCTTGTAGGAGCCGGACCCGAGCACCGCGTCGTTGGCCGTGTGGTCACCGATCGCGAAGCACGCCTTGTTGCTGGTGATCGTGAGCAGCTTGCGGGGCAGGGCGTCCTTGGACGGCTCCGGGGTGAGGAACACCAGCGTGATGCCGTACTTGCGGGCGGTGGACATCAGCTTGGACGCGACCTCGATGGCGTCCTTGCCGTGGTCGCCCATAAACAGGTTCTGACACTCGTCCACGACCACGATCCGTGGACGCAGCCGCGTGTCTTTCTCCGCCAACGCGCGGGTGACCTCGCGGACGTCGTGGTCTTTGAGCGCCTGTCCCCGGACGGTGGTCACGTCCTCGTAGAGCGCGTGCAGCAGGTCCATGCAGGCGTCCACGGTGTCGCTCCCGGCGCCGGTGAGCAGTGTCCGCAGCCGCGGTTCCATCGGCGTGTAGTCGGCGTTTTCCGCCATCACCACCACGTCGATGTCCACCAGCGGATCGAGCATCGCCCCGGCGAGCAGGGTGATGACCAGCGACGACTTGCCCGACCCCATCGCCCCGCCGGCCGCGTAGTTCGCTCCGGAGAACCGTCCACGGACCATGTCACCCTTGATGGTGATCCCGGCGGGGACACCAGCGAAGTAGTCCGTGGACACCTGGTCCAGATCGTCCAGCAGCGGCCACGGATCGACCGGCCCGGACAGCGCACCGGGCTTGGCGACCCACAGGTCCAGCACCGAGGGCATCGGCTCGGTGGGCCACACTTCGATCGGGAACCGCACCAGGTTGTGCGCCAGCATCGTCTTGCGCTTCACGATCTCCTCCACCGGACACGCCGGCGGCAGGTCCAACTGCGCCCGCCACCCCTTGCCGTCCACATGCGGCAGGTCCCGGAACCGGATCCGCCAGCCCTCCTTCAACGCCTGGTTGAACCCCTTGATGTTCAGGTTGCGCAGCGCGTTGAGGATGGTGTTCTCATCCGGCAGCCCGTCCATCACGTCCCCGTCCCCACCGCTGCCGGTGCTGGGGGTGGTGTCCAGCCAGCGGGGCATCTCCGCCCGGGTGCGGCCCTGCCAGTACAGGTAGAACACCCCCGCCACGGTGGCGGTGACCAGCCCGACCGCGCCGTAGGCGGTGAACAACCACACCACGGCCGCGACCGCGTCCAGCACCGCAGAGATCGGGCCGACCACGTCCGCGAACTGTCCGGAGGCGACCGCCAGGATCACGCCCAACACCAGCAACAGCCCGATCAGGCCGAGCGTTGCGGCCAGCCCGGCCTTGACCACCCGCCACGGCAGTGTCGCCCGGTCCATGGACCGCTGGTGGCGGTGCCGCTTCGCGGTCTCCGCCGCGTCCTGCCAGTACCGCAGCGTGTCCTGGTCACCGGCGGCCTCCGCCGCCCGCATCTGCCGCTCGTACCGGCCGGACCCGTGCGCGTCGCGCCACCGCCGCACCACCACACCCGCACCCGCCACCGGGTAGGCCACCCCGTGGCGCACCACCGTCCTGGTGCGCTGGTGGGTGACCGCCGTGCGCACCCCCCGGTAGACGGTCACCACATCCCGGCGGTAGCCGCGGTAACGCTCAACCGCCTTCGCGCGCTCGCCGGTCAGCCGCTGGTACTCCTCAACGGACACCAGCTCACCTTCCAACACCTCCGACCCGGTCGTCGCTGGCGCGTTGTCGCCGCGCAGGTCCGGCAAGTAGTGGACCACCGCACCATCACCAGCAGCGTCCACAGTGCGGTCCACGGTGCCGGCCGGGCCGCCCCCCGGGCCGTCCGGAACGCTGTCCGTGGCCGGTTCCTCGTTGCGGTACTCGCTCATCGCGCACTCCCATTCACCGACACCAGCCGCACCGACTCCGCGCCGTCCACCCCGCCGCCGGCCACCGCGCCGTCCGCACTCGTGCCCGCGGTCGGGTCGGTGGTCGGGTCGGCGGTGAGTTCGGCGACGACCACATAGGACATGGACCGCGAGATGTCGGGGACCACCCGCTGCACCCACCCAGCGGTGACCGTCGTGTCCGGTGCCGCGGCGGCCAGCTCCGCCCGAGCACGCGCGAGGTAGTCCGCCTTGGACACCCGCGGCACCCGCTTGTCCTTCCCGCCGGCCTTCCCGCCGGACGTGCCGCGGGACGGCGTGGACATCCCCACCCGGTCGGCCCGCACCTCGGTGCGCCCGGCCGAGTCGCTCGCCGCGGCCATAGCGCTCGCCGCGGCCGTGGACGTGGCCGTAGCCATGGACGTAGCCGTGGACGTGGCCGTGGCCGTGTCGGCCGGCTGGAGCCGTGGCGAGCGCCAGGGCGACTCGAGCGGCAGGCCGGCGAGTTCACCCGCGTGGCGAGCGGTGGCGAGCTCGGCGAGCAGCCGGTGTTGCGCCGCCTCGTCATGCGCGACGTTGGCCGCACGCAGCGCGCGGGTCAGGCGCACCGCACGCCAGGGCACCAGCCGCCCGGCCAGCGCCAGCCGCGCGGCCCGCGTCACCGCGCGGTCCCGGGTGCGAGCCAGCGCGTCACGGGTGTCATCAGCCAGCCCGAGCCGGGACAGCAGCCGCTCCCGCAGTTCGTGGGCCACCCGCGCCCACCCCGTGGTGCGGGCGTGCCCGGCGCGGATCTCGATCCCGAGCGCCAGGTGCAGCATCACCAGCCCGAGGACCGGGCCGAGCGTCACCCGGGCGATGCCCTCCGCGACCCCGGACAGCTGCCAGGCCATGTAGCCGGCCATCCCACACAGCACCCACGCCACCAGCCGCGGCGCGCCCGGCCGGCCGTGCGCACCGACGTTCGCGCGCATCCCGTACCCACACGCGATCAACGCGACCTCCAGCACCGCGAACATCACCACCCGCTCACGGACATCGGTGATGTGCAGGTTGTGGTCGAAAAACCGCCACGACGTGTCCACACTGACCACCATCGACATCACCGCGACCACATAGAACCCGACCGCCCCAGCCGGCCGGTCCCGGCCACGCCCCTTACCCGAGCCCACCACGACACACCTCCTCATCCGAGGTCCCCGGGCCGCGGTCAGTCGCCCGCCCGAACAACTCGTCTCCCTGTCCGACCGCCGCGACCCCGCGGGAACCGGCACGGGTGGTGCCGCGGCGCGCCCGCCGCACCTCGTGGGCTACCCAGCCGGCGGCCACTGCCGCCGCCGGCACCGCCCACAGCGGATGCGCGGCCGCCGCCAGCACCGCGGGCACACCGATCCCGGTGAGCTCACCGAGGTGCCAGCCGATCCAGGACACCACCCGGTCCACCCGATCCGCCCCGCGCACCGCGGCACCGGGCGCCGAGCGGGCGACCACCCGGAACGTCTCCTGTGGAGCCTCAAATGCCGCGTCGTGTGCGGTGTTGTGCTCGGTCTGCTCGGTCATCGCCAACCCTCCTCCGCACCCGTCGGCCGCGGCGGCAACCCGGCCACCACGAACCCGTCGATCCGTCGCATGAACACCTCCAACACCCGCGCCGCCCACAACAGCGGCTGGCGCACCAGGTGCAGCGCCACGAACACCACCAGCGCCACCACGAACCGCAGCAACGCCCACGTCCCGTACCGCTGCACCACCTCAAACGCCGACATCACCGGGCACCCCCCACCACAACACCGCCGGGGAACTCATCCCACGTCCGGCCGTCCAGGACCCGGCCCGCGGCGCCCTTGCCGACGCGGCGCATGACCTGCCGTTGGCCCATGTCATCGAGCAACGGACCGACAAGCACCTCACGGCCGACGCTGTGCTGCGCCATGCCGATGCCCCGGCCGCTGGGCGCCCACGCTCCCCACTGCTTGAACAAGAACGGCACCCGCGCGACCACACTCTGATCACGCAGGTGACGCGCCCAGTCGGGGTGCATCGGCCGCGCGCCATGGCCGGACTCGCCGCCCACCACCACCCAGTCGACAGGGCAGGGCGCGGCGCAGTCGAAGTCATGCCCGCGGCCACCAGCTGGCAGATCCGCTCCCGGGCAGCCGCGCTCAGTGCCGAGCCACGTCGACAGGTCGACTGGGCCGAGCAGCGGCTCACACGACACGAACCGCACCGCGGCCGGGGTGTCCCACAGCGCCGGGATCCGGATGTTCGCCCACTGCTGGGACTCCACGCTCACCCCGAGCCACACGTTGGGCAGCGGCCCGGCCAGCGGGCCGGACCACATCTTGTCGTGGCGTCGCCACGACCAACCGGCGCGAGCCCACCGCTCGAGCAGCGCCCGCATCCGGGC